>NZ_JBMDWJ010000301.1:0-2438 GCF_048595215.1 Siphonobacter sp. | reverse complement strand
ACGGGTTCACTCGGCCACATCAGCCGACCCCTCACCCAGAATCTAGTCAAAGCCGGACATCACGTTACCGTTGTCAGCAGTAATCCCGACAAGAAATCCGCTATTGAAGAACTCGGAGCTACGGCGGCCATCGGTTCCGTTGCCGACGAAGCGTTTCTACAGACTACTTTTCAGGAAGCCGATGCCGTGTATTTGATGGTACCGAGTGATTTTTCGATAGCGGATTATCCCAGCTATCAGCGAACGGTAGCAGATGTGTACGTGAAAGTTCTGGCGGCGAGTTCAGTTACGCACGTGGTACTGCTGAGCAGCATTGGAGCGGATTTACGCCACGGAGCCGGTCCTATCGATGGCATCGCTTACCTGGAGGAAAAGCTGCAAACCCTTCCCCAACTGAACGTGAAAGTGCTCCGGCCTTCGTACTTTTTCTATAACCTGTTTAGCCAGATTGATTTGATTCGTAACGCGGGTATCGCGGGTAATAACTTCGGTGATACGGACGAAAAACTGGTACTCACCCACACCGACGACATTGCGGCAGTAGCCACGCAACAACTGCTGGATCTTTCCTTCACCGGTTACAGCATTCAGTACATCGCTAGTGATGAACGCTATCCGAGTGAAATTGCGGAAGTACTAGGCAAGGCCGTTGGTAAGGAGTCAACGCCCTGGGTACCGTTTAGCGACGAAGATTCCAAACAAGGTATGATTAGTGCTGGCTTACCCGAAGGTTTCGCGGATTTGTACGTGCAAATGGGCAAGGCTATCCGGGAGGGAAAATTACAGAAAGATTACTGGCAAAACCGCCCGGCTACTTTGGGAGCCGTGAAATTGGAAGACTTCGCCAAAGAGTTTGCGGGAGCTTATCAGCAGGGGTAGATTTTCACGAGTTGTGAATTGACAGCGACTGAGTTTGATAGAAATACCCCAGGTTAAAATCCAGGGAATCCGTTTGTAGAAACTCTTGATTTAGATACGCAAAACCCCCGTAAGCGTTCACTTACGGGGGTTTTACCTTAAAAAGGCTTCACTTATTGCGGATTCTGTACGACAACCCCGTTGGAGTTGTTGATCTCATCCTGCGGAATCAGAAACTGCCAGCGAATGTCTCCGGCGGGCACCTCGAATACGCCGTTATTATAAGCCGCATTGTGGTTTCCACCGTTCCGGTTCAAGGGAGCATTGGTGCGTTTCAAATCGTAAAAACGGAAGCCTTCGCCCCAAAGCTCCATCCGGCGTTGCGTCATGATTTCTTCAATCAGAGCATCACCCGTTTTCGTGGATTTCACGTATTGCGGATCGCGATTAACGGCCAGGGGGTACAATACATCCGCCGCCTCGGCATTTTTTCCCTGACGGGCCAGGGCTTCGGCTTCAATCAGATACATCTCCGCCACCCGCATGTAGGGAACATCTCCGATACTCAGGGATTGGTCTGCTACGCGGAATTTCTTGGAATGATAGGCATACCGCTGAAAGTTGGAAGCAGGCAGGGGGAATTCTGCCGTATTCTTGCCCGTGGGATCCCAGAGCTTCTTCCGAATATCCGTTGCGGAAATTTTGTCGTACAAGGCCGAAAAAATCAGTTTCGGGGCCGACCGGATGGCCGTCGAATTGTAATTGTTCGACATGTACGCGAAAAACGAATAGAAGTAATTCGTCTGATCGGCCACAATGCGGGAAGACCACATCCACTCCGGATTGCTGTAGTTGTTAAAACCCGACAGATAATCTTCATTCGTCATGAGCGTAAACCGGGCCCGGGCCTCTTTCGCAAACTGAGCAGCCGTCGCGTAATCCTGCTGGGTCAGTGCCACCCGAGCCTTGATGCCTTTCGCTACGTTAATGTCAAAGTGCGATTTGTTGGTGCGGGTATAGCCATCGAACAGTCCAATGGCTTCCGTAAGATCCTTGTGAATCTGGGTGTATACTTCCGCTACCGTGTTCCGCGGCGTCGGCGTCGTTTTGGGTTCGAGTACCAGCGGAATGCCCAGACCACTGTTCGGCTGTCCGGCTACGTAACGTTCCCCGTACAACTGTACCGCCTGAAAATACGCCCAGGCCCGGTACGTCAATGCCTCCGCCTTAATGGCTTTTTTATCGGCTTCAGGACCTTCAGCGTTATCGATACCAGCCAGTAGCATGTTTACGTTGCCAATAATGACGTAGTAAAATGTGTAGTTGTAGAAGGAACTACTACTCGACGGATTCCGGTGGTTGATCCAGCGGTACTCATTCAGCAAGCCGTTGTTGGACGCATTGGGAAACACAACGTCCTCCCCCATGATGTCCATATACATCATATTTCCTGACTGTCCCCCCTGTACCTGCGTACCAAAGATTTGGGAGTACAGAATCCGGTGAATCCCGTTGAGAGCCGCCCAGGCATTCTTCGTCGAGGTAAACGCGTCGTCCGTCAGTACCTGATCGGTGGCTGG
>NZ_JBMDWJ010000300.1:0-8614 GCF_048595215.1 Siphonobacter sp. | reverse complement strand
CTCTGGCTTCGGTGACGAATGCCTGTTATGACCTTTGGGCAAAAAAACGTGGGGTACCGCTTTGGAAATTATTACTGGATCTGTCACCCGAAGCCTTAGTTCAAACGCTGGATTTTTCCTATCTGGAAGACGAAATGACGGCGGAGGATGCTGTAGCCCTGCTTACCAGCCAACAAAACGAGCGACGTTCCCGCGAAGGAATTTTACAAAGCGGCTATCCCGGCTACGATACCTCAGTCGGCTGGTTTAATTACTCGGATGAGCAGGTACGCAGCAATTGCCAACAGGCACTCGACGCCGGATTTTCGGCCATTAAACTAAAGGTAGGTTCGGAAGACGCCGAGCGGGATGTCCGCCGGGCTTATTTGTTACGGGAAGTCGCTGGCCCCGAGGTAAAAATCATGCTCGATGCGAACCAGCAGTGGAATCTGCCCAAGGCGAAAGCGGTATGCAAAAAGCTAGCCTCCATGAATCCCTTCTGGATTGAAGAACCCACCCATCCCGATGACATTTGGGCTCATCAGACATTGGCTCAGGAGATTGCTCCGGTGAAACTGGCCTTAGGCGAACACGTGCCGAATAAGGTACTGTTTAAGAATTACTTACAGACGCAATCGGCGGCATTTATTCAGGTAGATGCCGTCCGCGTCGGCGGCGTGAGTGAATTCTTAACGGTCAGTTTACTCAGTAAAAAATTTGGTATTCCAGTGGTGCCGCACGTGGGGGATATGGGTCAATTACACCAGCACCTGGTACTCTTCAATCACATCGCCATGGGACATGAAGCTCTATTTTTAGAACATATTCCGCACTTGAAAAAGCACTTTGTCCAGCCCGTTCGGATCAATCATGGTGTTTACGAAACGCCGCAGGAACCGGGGAGTAGCTGCGATTTACTCGGCGTTTAAGGGCCCCTTTCTTCTATGATTCATCCTCTTGATAGTGTCATTAGCGGAAGTTACATTCTGGCTATTTTCGGGATTGGTCTGTGGACGGGACTCCGCCACCAGCAACGAACGAAAGATAATGGAGCCGGAGCGTACTTCCTGGCCAGCAAATCGCTACGGTGGCCCATGATCGGTCTGGCGTTGTTCGCCTCGAATATTTCCTGCGTACACCTGGTCAGTCTGGCTCAAAGTGGCTTTGATACGGGCCTGTTAAACGGAAATTTTGAATGGATGGCGTCCCTGGTGCTCATCCTGCTCGCTCTGTTTTTTGCTCCGTATTACATTCGCTCCGGGGTCACCACGCTCCCCGATTTTCTGGAACAACGCTACGACCGGGCCAGCCGCGATTGGCTGACGGGGGTGTCCATTGCTTCAGCGATTATCGTTCACATTTCTTTTTCGCTGTTGGCGGGGGGTATCGTGTTGGAAACCTTGTTTGCCGTGGATATGTACACGGGTGTTATTGCCATTTCGGTAATTACGGCGATCTATACAATTGTGGGTGGACTTTCGGCCGTCGTCGTTACGGAATCGATTCAAACGATCGTCCTCGTATTAGGAGCCCTGATTATCAGCGTGGCGGCTTATGACCAAATGGGGGGCTGGCAGGAGATGGAAGCCGTACTGAAACAGACCCACCAACTCGAAAAACTATCCATGATGCGTCCGGCGGGTGATAATAGTGGCATGCCCTGGTACGCGGTGTTTCTCGGTTACCCGGTACTGGGAATCTGGTACTGGTGTGCTGACCAAACGATTGTCCAGCGGGTACTGGGAGCCAAGGACGAATACCATGCCCGGATGGGCCCTTTATTCTGCGGTTTTATCAAAATCCTGCCCGTTTTTATTTTCGTACTGCCTGGACTTTTTGCTTATACCTTAGCCCAAACGGGTAGACTAGACCTCTCAGCCTTGAAAAATCCGGCTTCGGGTGAAATCCACACCAAGGGCATCTATACGCTAATGATTACTCAACTACTACCAACCGGCCTGATCGGGATTCTGGTGGCGGCTCTGTTGTCCGGACTCATGAGTCAGATTTCCGGGGCTCTCAACTCCATTTCTACCTTGGTCAGTTATGATCTGTACCAACGCTACCGGCCTGATACTACGGATCGTCAATTGATACGCGTAGGAAAAATTTCGGCGGGTTTGGCTCTGTTGGTTTCACTGCTGATTTTACCCTTGCTAAATCGCTACGAAAGTATCTTCAATGGCCTCAACGATATCATCGCTCACCTGGCTCCCCCCATCACCTGCGTTTTCCTATTGGGGATTTTCTGGAAAAAAGCATCGGCTGTTTCCGCTAAAATAACCTTGTGGTTTGGGTCCGCTCTGGGCTTTGTTGTATTTGTTCTCGCGAAACTGGCCCCGGAAAGTGCAATCGGTGATGTACCCTTTTTGATGGTAGCGTTTTATTTGTTTTGCTTTTGTGTGATGCTTCAGGTTGTTCTCAGTAAAGCTTTTCCGGATGCCGCTCCTTCCCGGCTTCAGTTGCTGTACTGGAAAACTACATCGGACCTGCCCGCGGCTAGCGGTAGCTATCAATGGTTGTCGCTTCTATTGGGCTGCGTCATGGGAATCCTGTTTTGGTGGTTTCGTTAAGAATGGAATGCTATTAAGGTTAGTAATCCACCCCAATGAATAATCGTATTATCTATCTCTTTACCGGATTTATCCATTTTAATGGATTTTTCGCTTCTCTACTTTTGCTTCGAAATAGTACGATTCAATGAAAATATTGACGTTATAAAAGCACGAGCTGCTTCCGAGTCATTCCACAAAACAAAGCCTCAAAATCAAACCTATGAGCAAACAAAACTTTACTTTCCTTCGATGGCGATTGCTCATCGTGATGTGCTGCCTGTGTTGGGTAGCCACTGGTTACGCATCCGCTATCGCCTTGCCCATTACTGGCAGGGTTACCTCGGCGAAACAGGAACCCGTACCTGGCGTCTCCATCATCGTCAAAGGAACTACCCAGGGAACCGTAACTGACGCCGAGGGACGGTATTCCCTGAAGGTTCCCGATGGTCAGGCGGTACTCGTCTTTTCCTTTATTGGGTACGAAACGCTGGAACAGCCCGTCAACGGTCGCAGTGTACTGGACGTGACTTTAAAAGAAAGTCAGCAGGAACTCAATGAAGTCGTAGTTGTGGGTTACGGTACGCAGAAAAAAGTGAACGTAACCGGAGCAGTAGCCACCGTCAATGGCGATGAACTCATCAAACGACCCATCACCAACCCCACGGCCATGCTTCAGGGAACCATGCCGGGAGTCCAGATTGTACAGGGACGGGGAGAACCGGGTAACGAAGGTGTTTCGGTACGTATACGTGGTACCGGTACTTTTAGTGGAGCCGGATCCGATCCGCTGGTTTTGATTGACGGGGTACAGGGTAATTTATCCGATCTCAACCCGAACAACATTGAAAATGTGTCCGTACTGAAAGATGCGGCTTCGGCTTCCATCTACGGGGCTCGGGCCGCTAATGGCGTCATTCTGGTGACGACAAAGAAAGGCAGCGACGGCAAGCTGAATGTGCAGTACAGCGGGAATTACGGAATCAATAAAGCCACCAAGTTGTTTGATCTGATCACGAATTCAGCCGAGTACATGGAGCTGTACAACGAAGCCCGGATCAATTCGGGTCTGACTTCAGGATTGTATTCCCAGCAACAAATTGATGAGTACCGGAATGCCACGGACCGTCGTCTGTACCCCAACACCGATTGGCTGGGTCTGCTGTTCCGGACGGCTCCTACCCACATGCACGATCTGACTTTCAGCGGCGGTCGGGGTGGTACGCATTACAACGCCTCCATCGGGTACGTGAACCAGAAGGGAATTATGAGGGGCTTCGATTACGAGAAGTACAACGCCCGACTCAACCTCAGTTCCGAAATCAATTCGCGAATCAAATTTGGGGCTAACCTTGCTCTCAAGTCCGGTAAAACGGAATCGCCTGTATTTGGCTCCGAGGATATGTTTTTATCGGCGATGTCGCAGGCTCCTACCTACGCTCCGCAGCTAGCGGATGGGAGTGGACATTTCACGTATAAAGCCTACGATTTTGAGTATAATAACAAAAACCCCATGGCCCTGCTGGCCGGACGCATCAATCGGGATAAGTTAGACTATTCGGCGAATACCCAGGGCTGGTTTGAAGTAAACTTAGCCAAGGGCCTGACCTGGTACGCCAAGGGTGCGGTGAATGCAGATTTCTACAAAACCAAGTCGTTTAAGCCACCCCTGCAGCTTTACAATTTCCGTACGAACGAATTCATGGCAACCCTCGATTTAGGCGGCGGATTGGAAGTCAACGATGAGCAGAATATCTATACGAACCTGTTTTCGTACCTGGATTACGCCCATACCTTCGGGGATAGTCATGACTTTAAACTCCAGGTAGGGTACAGTACCGAACGCAATACCTTTCAGTACCTCAACGGAACCCGCCGGAATTTTCCCACCGATATTTTACAGGAGCTGGACGCCGGCAGTCCTTCCATTCAGTATGCCAACGGCTCGCAGTATCAATGGGCCATTCGCTCGTTCTTCGGTCGACTCAATTACAATTTCAAGGAGCGGTACTTGTTAGAAGCCAATATGCGGTACGATGGAACCTCGCGGCTCAGTTCGGCTTCCCGTTGGGGCATCTTCCCGTCATTCTCGGCGGGTTGGCGACTGTCGGAAGAAGATTTTGTGAAAAACCTGAATCTCAACTGGCTCACCAACGCCAAGGTACGGGGTTCGTGGGGGCAATTGGGTAACCAGAACATTGGCAACTACCCCTATCAGGCCATTCTCAGCTTTACGGGAAATTATTCCTTTGATGACTCCAACCTTTCTTCGGGCGTAGCTCAGACGAATTTATCCAATGCCAACATCAAATGGGAGACGACAACGATTGCCGACGTAGGTCTTGATCTGACGTTATTTAAAGGGCTGAACGTAACGGCGGATTGGTACCGCAAGACTACTTCGGACATTCTGAGAAGTTCGCAGGTAACGGGTGTTGTAGGATTAGGGGCACCGACCATCAACAATGGAACCCTGCAAAATACGGGTATGGAGTTGGCTATTTCTTATAATCACCTGGTATCAAACGGAGCATTGGCAGGCCTGAACTACACCATAGGCGGTAATCTGGAGCATTACAAAAACAAGCTCGTAAAATTTGGTCAGCGGGAAATTGACGGGTACCGAATTCGCGAAGAAGGCCGCGAGTATAATACCTACTACATGCTGGAAATGGTCGGGATTTTTCAGTCCACGGAAGAAATTAATGCCGCTCCCAAGCAGTACAATGACGCTACCGTACCCGGAGATATCCGCTACCGCGACGCCAACGGCGATGGCAAAATCAATGATGATGACCGCGTGGTGATGTCGGGCAATTATCCGGGCCTGAACTACGCCTTCAATCTGTCGGCTAACTGGAAGGGATTCGATTTCTCAACGCTGTTTCAGGGCGTCAATAATATTCGATTTTTCGTAGATAACTGGGGCACGGTTCCGTTCGTACAGGGTTCACCGCCGACGGTCGACTGGCGAAATCGCTGGACACCTGAGAACCCGTCGACAACCATGCCCCGCATTTATTGGGGTTGGGGTGCCCCCGACCGCATCCGCCGGGCTTCTTCCTACTTTCTGCAGGACGCGTCGTATCTCCGACTTAAGAATCTGACGTTCGGCTATACCATTCCTCAAACCGTACTGAAGAAAATCGGTATGAATAACCTGCGGGTGTATTTCTCGGGTGACAATCTACTCACGTTTACGAAGTATCCCGGACTCGATCCCGAACGAGGGGGCAGTGGCAGTTTCGTTCAGTATCCTCAAAATAAGGTTTTCTCCTTCGGGCTAAACATAAAATTATAATGAAACGGCAAACCCTATCCCTGTGGGTGTTACTGGCTCTCAGTTCGTGTACCCAATCGCTGGATTTAAATCCTTTGGATCAGATTTCTTCGGCCACCTTCTGGAAAACCAAGGGTGATTTTGATAAAGCCTTAACGGCCAATTATGCCTCTCTACAGGCCGATCCCTGGGCGGTGGAGTTACCCGTCTGGAACTGCCTGACCGACGATGGTTTTGCTCAGCATAACTCGGGAAGTGCCAAGGAAATTACTTCGGGTAGTATCAGCCCTTCTACGGGCGGTTACGTGTCAGGCGTGTACAGCGAAAGCTACAAAGCCATTGCCCGGGCCAATATTTTCCTGTCACAGTTAGCGGGCTACGGCAATTCGGATATTACCGAAATGGATCGCAAACGGTACGAAGCCGAAGTTCGGTTTTTACGGGCTTTCTACTACTTTCAGTTGTATCATCTCTACGGCGACGTTCCCTTAGTACTGGAGCCGCTGACGCTGGAGACCCAAAATCAGCCGAAAGTACCCGCCGCTGACATCCTCAAGCAAATACTGGCCGATCTGGATTATGCCATTGCCAATCTGAGTACCAGCCCGTACCCACAAAATGGGGGCCACGCGGCGGTTTCATCGGCTCAGGCATTCAAGGCTCGGGTGCTCATCTTTGCGGCCTACGGTGATACTGGTACGCCTGACCCAACCCTTTTGACGCAGGTGCGGGAGTTAACTATGCAGGTAAAAACGCAGTATACGCTCAGTCCAAAGTTTGAGGACCTTTTTCGGGATGCGGGTCAGAAGAACAATCCGGAGATTATTTTTTCGATCAACTTTCTGGCTCCCAACAATACCCGCCCCTGGGATATGTACTACGGAGATTGGTTGGTAGCCAGTCCTTTACAGAATTTTGTGGACGCTTTTGAGTGTACCGATGGACTTCCCTACGGCGTATCACCGTTGACGGATAAAAAAGAACCCTTCAAAAACCGGGATTCGCGGCTGGCGAAAACGGTCTTTATTGATCATCCGGATTTCGGGAGTGGTCGGGTGCATATTCCCTCCAACAGTCGGCCTACGGGTTATGGAGTTATGAAATTCCTGGCTCCCGAAAACATTCCGTACGGCTTTTCGACGCTGAGTCAGCAGAATGCAGTCGTACTCCGGCTGGCGGAAGTGCTGCTCATGTACGCCGAAGCTCAAAACGAACTCGCCGGGCCGGATGCATCCGTGTATGAAGCAATCAATGCCGTCCGTCAGCGATCGGCCATGCCAGCCCTGCCTGCCGGTCTAACTAAAGCCCAGATGCAGGAACGTATCCGTCACGAGCGACGCATTGAGCTGGCTTTTGAAGGCTTACGGTATTACGATCTCAAACGCTGGCACATTGCGGGTCAGGTCCTGAATAATGTCAAGGACAGTTTTGTACCCTACAAGTTTGAAGATAAGTTTTACAAGTGGCCCATACCCCAAGCCGAGATTGATAAAAGTGGTGGGGTGTTGAAGCAGAATGAAAACTACTAATAATTTATTCGGATTGTTAACGGTATAACAGGTGCGTTTTCGTCCTGCTGAGATGGCTAATCTTTTAGTCTGAATAGAATGCGATAGCATGTGTTTGGCATTTACGCCATCCATGAAGACATCTGTTAATATCGAACACCTATAGATGGCAGATGAAAACCACCTCCCGCCTGTCAGCATGGAATGCTGGCAGGCTACTGGCTAGCCGTGTTGACGGGACGAAATCCGGTCTGGTTACTACCGTATCATTCGGACAAAAGGTCTATTCCTACACGATGAGTTCTAACCTTCGACAGCAAACTGACACCTCTTGTCCTTTACCTAATAACCTCGAAAGAAAGACGCATGAAGAAAAGCCTATTGCTGGTTACTCTGTTGTATAGTCTGCATACCGCCCTTGGCCAAGCTCAACCCACGCCCTTACGCCTCTGGTATCAGCAACCCGCCCGGCAATGGGAGGAAACCCTGCCTCTGGGAAATGGTCGTTTAGGGATGATGACGGACGGCGGCGTATTCAAGGAAAATCTGGTACTCAATGATATTACGCTCTGGTCGGGTGGTCGGCAGGATGCTAATAATTACGAGGCTCATCAAAGTCTGCCCAAGATTAGGGAGCTACTGTTAGCCGGGAAAAATGACGAAGCCCAGACGCTGGTCAATCAGAATTTCGTGGCCAAAGGAGCTGGATCGGGTAGGGGAGACGGAGCGAATGTACCTTTTGGTTGTTATCAGGTGCTGGGTAATCTGCATCTGCAATTTTCCTATCCGGGGGTTGATACGACGAAGGTCGTTCCCGAAAACTATCAGCGAAGCTTATCTCTGAATGAAGCCGTAGCTCGCACCCAGTATACGCTCAAGGGTGTTACCTATAGCCGGGAGTATTTTACCAGTTTTGGTGATGATGTAGGGGTGATTCGTCTTTCGGCCAATCGCCCCGGACAATTGTACTGTCGGGTACAACTGGACCGACCTGAACGTTTTAAAACCGTAGTAAAAAATCAGTCGCTCGAAATGACGGGTCAGCTTACCAACGGTACGGACGGAAAGGGAATGCGATACTTGGCTCAAATCAAACCAAGGATTAAAGGGGGTAAACTTACCGTGTTCGGGAATGAGCTGATTATTACAGCCGCCGACGAAATCATTCTGTATTTTTCCGCCGGTACGGATTTCAAGGATCAAGCATTTGAACAAACAACTCCACGCGTACTGGAAACTGCTTTGAAAAAACCGTATGCGAATCAAAAACAAACCCACGTTACTCAGTTTCAAAG
>NZ_JBMDWJ010000299.1:0-3674 GCF_048595215.1 Siphonobacter sp. | reverse complement strand
GGTGCGTTGGCTGGCTTGCGGTACCAGCAGGAAGTGGAGCAGCGGGCCTGTCAGGCGGCGGGGGAAACACAACTGGCCCCTACCCAGCGGGTACAGGATTTTCTGACGGGTAAGGTATCGTCCTCGCTGAACGAGACTTCGTACCAGCCCGGACTGGTCGCTCTGGATTTATCGAGCCTCTTACCCGAAACCATTGCTCAACCCCTGAAGTTAGGCTTACAGGAATTTGGCAAACGCATGCGAGGGTATGCTTCTAACGAAGGCCAGCTCATTGGCGTAGAAAGTCGAACGTCTTCGCCCGTACGGATTCCCCGGGATCGCGAGAGTTATGAACACGTACAGGTTAAACGACTGTATCCCTGCGGAGAAGGGGCCGGGTACGCCGGAGGGATTGTCTCGGCGGCAGTAGACGGCGAACGTTGTGCCGAAGCCCTGGTCGATCGCTACCGCCGCTAAGCCGGAAAAGGGGCGGGGAATGGTTTTCGGGAATCAAAAGCTGAGATAAAAAATGAACGGCCGAATCCGAACAGTTTCAGTAACTTATGCACCCAAACCACGGGTGAGTTCCGCAAAGTATGTGCTGATTTTAGTCAGGAAGACGTATCTTGCAGGGCACACCCCGAAATTTCCTCACCAATATGAATCTGACTACGGCAACCTTCTCTGAATTCTCCCAGTCACTCAGCCAGCGATTGCAAGAGCCGCTGCCGGGTGAACTGGCCCATCAGAAAATGGCTTCCGGTAGTCGGACCCGCTTCAAAATCCAGCCCAACGAACGCACGCGGCAAAGTGCCGTTTTAATCTTATTTTATCAGTATCTGGGCAATATTTATCTGCCTCTGATTCTTCGGCCTAAGTACGAAGGCGTGCACGGTGGTCAGATGGCTTTTCCCGGTGGACGCATGGAACGAACCGATAAGAGTTTGATTCATACGGCCTTACGCGAAGCTCAGGAAGAAATTGGTATTAAAGCCAGTGACGTGAAGATCCTGGGTTCACTCACCAAGTTGTATATTCCACCCAGTAACTTCTGGGTATTACCGGTCGTCGGAACTCTGCCGTACCGCCCTGATTTTTATCCGGATCCCGTAGAGGTTGATATGATCTTCGAAGTAGAATTACTGGAGATGATGAATGAAGGCATTCTCGGCACCGAAAAACGCGAATCCAAAGGTTTCGTTTTCGACGCTCCCTATTACCTGCTACAGGAAAATAAAGTATGGGGTGCTACAGCCATGATGATTGCCGAATTATTGGTAGTCGTGCATGAAGCCCAGTAGAAGGAAATGAGTAAATTTTATATACAATTCTGAAGAGATAAGCGTTGGTTGGTGTAAAATATTCATTAAAATTCACTATCTTTACCCATGAGCAGAGCAGTCTGCTTCAAAAAAGGTACGATTCATCTGAAGTACTGATAAAATCCATGGTTACATTAAGGATCACGGAGTTAGCAGGGCAGATCCTTCAAAATACCAAGTGTTTTACCCCACGAATGGGGTCTGCTTCCCATTCGATTTGAACCCGTTTTTTACCCATGTCCGAAGCACTCGAACAGGAAGAATCCTTGCATCAGCAAATGTCCGTCGATGGGCTATATGAGCAATGGTTTCTGGAATATGCCTCCTATGTGATTCTGGAGCGGGCTGTACCCGCTATTGAAGACGGATTTAAGCCCGTACAACGTCGCATCCTGCACGCCCTTCGCGAGCTGGATGATGGCCGTTTTAATAAAGTAGCCAACGTCGTTGGGGCGGCCATGCAGTATCACCCGCACGGCGATGCCTCCATTTACGATGCTATTGTAAACCTTGGGCAGAAGTCATTGCTATTTGATTGCCAGGGAAACTGGGGCGATATCAATACGGGCGATAGTGCGGCCGCAGCCCGGTACATTGAAGTACGTCTGTCAGCTTTCGGTAAGGAAGTCGTCTTCAATGAAGATACCACCGAATGGCAACTGAGCTACGATGGCCGGAAACGCGAGCCAGTTACGCTACCCGTTAAATTCCCCTTACTGCTGGCCCAGGGCGTGGAAGGGATTGCCGTTGGTCTTTCCACCAAAATTCTGCCCCATAACTTCATTGAACTTTGCGAAGCTTCCATTGAAGTGCTGAAAGGGCATTCGATTTCCTTACTGCCGGACTTTCCGACGGGAGGTATGATCGATGCCAGCAACTACAATGATGGCCAACGCGGAGGCAAGGTACGCGTACGGGCGAAAATCCGCGAGCTGGATAAAAAGACGCTCGTGATCCACGAAATTCCGTACGGCACTACGACGACTTCCGTAAAGGACTCGATCATCAAGGCCAACGATGAAGGCAAAATCAAGATTCGTAAAGTAGAAGATCTGACGTCGAGAAACGTGGAGATTCACGTGCATCTGGCTCCGGGCGTATCCCCGGATATTACCATCGATGCCCTGTACGCCTTTACAGAATGCGAAGTAAGTATTTCGCCCAATGCCTGTATCATCATCGGCGATAAGCCCGTTTTTTCGAACGCTACGGATATTCTGCGAATCAATACCGAGCAGACGAAGGACTTGCTACGGCAGGAACTCGAAATCCGGAAGAACGAACTACAGGAAAAAATTCTCTTTTCTTCCCTGGAGAAAATTTTCATTGAAAACCGCATTTACCGCAAAATCGAAGAATGTGAAACCTTCGAAGCGGTAATTGCCACGGTGGACAAAGGACTGAAGCCTTATAAAAAGAATTTTTACCGGGAAATCGTAGAAGAAGATTTATTACGACTGCTGGAAATTCGCATCAAACGGATTTCTAAGTACGATACCTTCAAGGCCGATGAGGTCATGAAACGCCTGAATGACGAGCTGACCGAAGTGCTCGATCATTTGGCTCACCTGACCCGGTACGCGATTGATTATTACAAAAATCTGCTGAAGAAATTTGGGAAAGGTCGCGAACGTAAAACCGAACTCAAAAACTTTAATACCGTATCCGTAGCCGTAGTGGCGGCGACGAATGCCAAGCTGTACGTCAACCGCGAGGATGGTTTTATCGGTTTTGGATTGAAGAAAGACGAGTACGTCTGTGACTGTTCCGATATCGACGACATCATCGTTTTCCGCCGTGACGGGAAGTGCCTGGTGACCAAAATTCAGGAAAAAGTATTCGTCGGGAAAGACATTATTTTCTGCAGTATATTCCGAAAAGGAGATGATCGCCGGGTGTACAACCTGATCTACAGCGATTCCAAATCCGGAGTTACCTATGCGAAACGGTTCTGTGTAACGGCCGTAACCCGTGATCGGGAATATGATCTGACGGCTGGTAATCCAAAGTCTAAATTACTCTGGTTTACGGCTAACGACAACGGAGAAGCGGAAACCGTAGAGATCAAGCTTACGGCTTCCTGTACGGCCAAGGTGAAGCAGTTTGAGTGGGATTTTGCTAAACTCGCCATTAAAAATCGCGAAGCTTTGGGGAATCAGGTGACGAAATTCCCGGTTCGTAAAGTTGAACTCAAACGTACGGGGGTATCCACGCTGGGTGGGGTAGACATCTGGTACGATGCGACCATCAGCCGCCTCAACCGCGATAATCGGGGGCAGTACCTGGGGAATTTTGAAGCGAAAGATTCCATCCTGGTGGTGTACAAAGATGGGCATTACGAGTTGACCAGCTTTGAGCTGACGAATCGTTACG
>NZ_JBMDWJ010000298.1:0-16840 GCF_048595215.1 Siphonobacter sp. | reverse complement strand
TTCAGGTATAAAATTCCGTTTTTAAGGTCGTTGAACTGGTTTTTATGGACTTTCGTCTTCACCCAGCCGTAGAAGGGAGTTAATCGCGTAACGGCCCGACTCACAATAAAATCGTACGCCGCCGCGGGTACCTGTTCCGCTCGTTTTTGCTCCGCCCGCAGATTGGTCAGCCCAGTGGCCTTGGACACTTCTTCTACGACGCGAATTTTCTTGCCAATACTGTCCACCAGATGAAACTGCGAGTCGGGGAACAGAATCGCCAGCGGAACACCCGGAAAACCGCCTCCCGTACCTACGTCCAGAATCTCGGTCATGGGTTTGAACGGCATTACCTTCGCGATACCCAGTGAATGCAGAATGTGCCGTTCGTAGAGGTTATCCACATCCTGCCGGGATACCACGTTGATCTGTTCGTTCCAGAACCGATACAGTTCTCCCAGCTGCCCAAATTGTTCTTCCTGCCGGGGCTTTAGGTCAGGGAATTATTTTTTTATGATTTCCATGAGATTGATAATCAGAATATAAATCGTAAAATGAGTCAGGGCCTAGCCTAAATCCGGTCTTCCACTCATTTCCAGGTAATTTTCTTCTTAAAAAAAGTAGATACAAAGCCCATTCCAAGCAAATACCACGCCAGCAGGACGTCCATAACTGGAATCATACTAGAGCTAAGCCGGCCTCCGAGCGTCTGGTTGGCTCGGCCCCAAATGTACCAGACTCCCAGCGTACGCAGGACAAAGATACCACCCGTCCAGGCCAGCATCTCGGAATTTCGTTCCCATAGGAAATAAACAAAAGTTCCCAGAAACAACACCCAGCAGGCCAGATGCGAGAAAGCCAGCAAACCCAGCAGCAACTGATCCCGTCGTTTATAATATCCGCCTACCGATACATGCCGCCGTTTCTGGTGAAACCACGCCGCCCAGCTTTGCTTAGGAATGGAGTAGGTAAAACTGTCGGGATGCAGGCACACGGCCGTGTTGGAAGCCGTGGCCGCTTTGTTGATAAAGAGATCATCGTCACCTCCCAGCACGTTCAGAAATCCGTTGAAGCCTTTATGCTTCAGAAAGAGCGATTTTCGGTATAATAGATTCCGGCCTACGCCCATGTACGGAAGTCCGGCCAGAGCGAAGGAAACGTATTGCAGGGCCGTGTAAAAGGTTTCAAACTGAATGAATGTATTGAGAAATCCCGGCTCTCGCTGATACGGCGAAAAACCCAGTACAATTTCTTTGTCTGGACTTAATTGCGAAACCATATATTGGATCCACTGCGGGGAAGCGGGACGGCAGTCGGCATCCGTTAGCAGAATGAGGTCGTGCGTAGCCGCCTGTATGCCCCGCGTGAGGGCGTATTTCTTGGAGGCAATATGAGCGGGCGTCTGGTCGATATGGATCACCCGCAGATGTTCGTAAGCATCACATTCGAGCTTTAGGAAAGGAAAGGTCCCATCGTCGGACTTGTCGTTGACAATAATGATCTCAAACGTTTCGTACCGCTGGGCATGCAGGATCGGAATCAGTTCCCGTAGATTTTCCAGTTCATTCCAGGCACAAACGACCACCGAAACGCCGGGCAGGCTTTCAGGGGTGGCATTTGGTACCGTATAAAAGGCCGTTTTCAAAAAAATCAGCAGATATAGCAACTGAATTCCGACGGCAATACCCAAAAGAATGAAAGCGATCACGGGAGGGTGTCTGTCAAAGCGGCCGCAAAAATAAGCGTTTCTTACGGAATTCGTAAGAAACTAGGGTGGCCCCCTGATTGTTAGTACCTTTGCATTTTTTTAGGAAGAAGCATATGCAGTTTGAAGTCATAAAACAGGATCAAAAGGCTCGGGCCGGAACGATCCAGACCGATCACGGTACAATTGAAACCCCGATTTTTATGCCCGTAGGAACGGTGGCCAGTGTGAAGGCGGTGCATCAACGGGAATTGAAGGAAGACATTAAGGCCCAGATCATTCTGGGAAATACGTACCACCTCTACCTGCGGCCGGGCTTGGAGGTACTAGAACAGGCGGGCGGTTTGCATAAATTTAACGGTTGGGATCGACCCATTCTGACGGATTCGGGTGGTTTTCAGGTCTACTCGCTGGCGGGTACGGGACGCAAGATTGACGAAGCAGGCGTGAAATTCAAATCGCACATCGACGGATCTACGCACGTCTTTACACCCGAAGGGGTCATGGACATTCAGCGGACCATCGGGGCCGACTTCGTGATGGCCTTTGACGAGTGCACCCCCTACCCCTGCGATTACGGGTACGCCCGCCGCTCGATGGAACTGACGCACCGCTGGCTGCAACGCTGCTGCGATCGCTTCGATACGACGGAGCCGAAATATGGGCATTCGCAGGCCCTGTTTCCCATTGTTCAGGGAAGTACGTATCCGGACTTACGGCGGCAATCGGCAGAGTTTATTGCTTCGCTGGGTCGGGAAGGAAATGCCATTGGTGGCCTTTCGGTGGGTGAACCCGCCGAGGATATGTACGAAATGACTGACCTGGTTTGCTCCATTCTGCCGCAGGATAAACCCCGCTACCTGATGGGCGTGGGTACGCCAGCCAACATCCTCGAAAGTATCGCTCTGGGTATTGATATGATGGACTGCGTACTCCCCACCCGCAACGCCCGGCACGGCATTTTGTACACGACGCAGGGAATTATCAACATTAAAAACGAGAAGTGGCGGAAGGATTTTAGTCCCATCGACGAAGAACTGGGTGGATACACCAGCACGTTTTATTCCAAAGCGTACCTGCGACATTTATTCAAATCCGACGAATTGCTGGGACCACAAATTGCGAGTGTGCATAATCTTACCTTTTATTTGTGGCTGGTGAAAGAAGCTCGCCAGCAAATCTTAAATGGTACGTATCTGCCCTGGAAAAACCAGATGGTAGAACAGGTCATGCGACGTTTGTAAGGGCGAATCTTTTCCCGAAACGAAACAGGAAGGATGCAATCATCGTATATCTGCTAACGTCTGCGTAGGGCGGCCTCCTTCCTGTAAAACGGTTGAGCAACGGAATTAACTTCTATTTTTGCGACGCCTGATGTTAACTTATCAACCTGGGAATTGTCAGCAATTCCATTAAAATGAGCTTATGAGAAGTATACGCTGTCTGTCTTTTGTCGTACTTGCGGGAATGCTAGCCGGGAACGCCGGAGCTCAAACCGACCCTTACCGTCCCAATGCATTATACGAAGGTCCAAATAAGCTGAATACGTGGTCCATAAGCGTACGCGGTGGATCGCCCCAGTTTTACGGAGACTTACGGGAGTACGATTTTTGGCCAGCTCCGCACCCGAAGGAATACCGCCCAGCCTCAGAACGGGGAGCCGTAGGTTTTGGATTGGATGTGAATAAACAGCTTTCGCACCTGTTCGGAGCCAGTTTGAAGCTTGATGCAGGTAATCTTCGCGGAGCCAAAAGCCGGATTTATAACTCGTATTTTCGGGCAGAGTACTTCCAGACGGCTTTAGTGGGAAACATCAACATGAAAAGCCTGCTGTTTGGTCCCCGCAAACTGAATCGCTGGAAGATCGACCTGCACGCTGGTTTTGGCGTACTCTGGTTCAAATCTACGGCTTACGAAATCGGAACGGGTCGCATCAAACGGATGTCGAATATTACGCAGGAAGTCGTCGATATGGATGGACCTAACGGACCTTACGCGGGTCTGGACGTGTCTCCCAAGAAACGCTCGAATGCGGTGGTATTCCCCGTTGGACTTGCCATTGCTTACGAACTTTCGCCCCGATTTGATATTGGTATCGATTTCGTCCTGAATAACGTCAATACGGAAAAGCTGGATGCTACCGTTGGTGGCGACAACACCAGTATGTACGACCGGGCGGGTAATCGCGGAAACATTCAGGATTACAAACGCGGAAATTCCGACCTGGATAAATTCGCTACGCCTTACCTGACGCTGACGTATAAGTTTGGAAAAAATGCGATCAAGGTAGGCCGTGACAAGGTTTGGGATTCGGCGAAAGGCACTTATAATCTGCGGTACACCGACCCTCGCCTGCTATATAAGCCGGAAAAAATTCTCAGCATGTCGGAAATCGATTCGATTGCTAAAGCCAACCGGCCCAAGGACATCGATCCTCGTTTGTTGATCGATTCGGATAATGACGGCGTATCCGATTACTTCGACAAACAACCCAATACGCCCGCGGGCAGTATCGTTTCCGGCTCAGGAGTTGCCATTGATTTCGAACAGATTGTTAATTCGCTAACGCCGGGTCAGGCCTGTCTGGAAATTTTCGCGAACGTGAATTTTGATTCCGACAAGAGCGTCATCCGACCCGAGTACAACGAAATGCTAACGCGTATTGTCGAACTGCTCAACCGGACCAACTGCCGTCTGCAACTGACGGGACACGCGGATCGTCGCTCTTCGGATCGTCATAACATTACCCTTTCGGAACGTCGGGTACAGGCCGTGAAAAACTACCTCATCAAAGCGGGGGTAGCGAATCCAAGCCGTATCCTTACCGAAGCGTATGGTGCCTTCAAACCGATTGGAGATAACACCACGAAACAAGGTCAGGAGAAAAACCGTCGGGTAGAACTACGATTCTTACCCTAAAAGTTATCCACATTGTAACTGTGGATAACTAAAAAAAGGAAGCCTTTCGGGCTTCCTTTTTTTGTGGATATCTACAAACGGTACTACTGAATAGTATCGAATCCGCAGTACGGAACCAATACCTCGGGAATGCGAATGCCTTCCGCAGACTGGTTATTTTCCAGCAAAGCAGCCAAGATACGTGGCAGAGCCAGAGCAGAGCCGTTCAGCGTATGCAACAATTGGGTTTTGCCGTCCACTTTGTACCGCAGTTTCAGGCGATTGGCCTGGTAGTTTTCGAAGTTAGAGACAGAGCTACATTCCAGCCAGCGTTGCTGAGCCGCAGACCATACCTCGAAATCGTACGTCAACGCAGAGGTAAAGCTCATATCACCGCCACACAGACGAATAATCCGGAAGGGTAAATTCAGCTTCTGTAACAAACCTTTCACGTGCTCCACCATTTCCTCCAGAGCCTGATAAGATTCTTCGGGCTTGCGAATCTGTACCAATTCCACTTTATCAAACTGATGCAGACGGTTCAGACCGCGTACGTGGGCTCCCCAGCTACCGGCTTCCCGACGGAAACAGGGCGTATAGGCCGTGTTTTTAACCGGAAGCTCCTGATCGGCTACGATGGTATCGCGGTAGATGTTCGTAATAGGTACTTCCGCCGTCGGAATCAGGTACAGATCATCGTCGCTGGCGTAGTACATCTGGCCTTCCTTATCGGGTAACTGTCCCGTCCCAAAGCCTGACTCCTTGTTGATCAGAATCGGCGGCTGAATCTCCAGGTATCCGGCGTCCGCGGCTTCGTTCAGGAAGAAGTTAATCATGGCCCGCTGCAAACGAGCAGCTTTACCTTTGTACACCGGGAAACCAGCTCCGGTGATTTTATTGCCCAGCTCGAAATCAATAATGTCGTACTTCTTGATCAGCTCCCAGTGGGGTTGGGCATCATCGGCCAGTACGGGTTTTTCTCCCCAGGTGTATACTTCCACGTTTTCTTCGGGCGTACGGCCTTCCGGAACGCTTTCGTGGGGTAAGTTGGGCAACTTGACCAGTTCATCCTGTAAGATGGATTCTGCCTGCCGCAGTTGTTCTTCCAGTTCTTTGGAACGGGTTTTCAACAGGGCCGTCTGGGCTTTCGCGGCCTCCGCTTCGTCTTTTTTGCCCTCTTTCATCAGGCCGCCAATTTGTTTGGCTAGAGCATTGGATTGGGCCAGCGTAGCGTCGAGATCGGCTTGCGTTTCGCGGCGTTTCTGATCCAGCGTAAGCAATAGATCGATGGCGGCTTCGGGCTCTTTGAAGTATTTTTTCTTTAATCCGGCAATCGTTACTTCTTTATTTTCCCGGATGAAGTTGAGTTGTAACATAATCAAGTCGGCACAAGGCCATTAAAATCGTTTGCAATGACGAACAAAAACAACGCGGATGACACTGAATCCACTAAACGAATCTACGTTTAGGTTCGGCGTCATCCGCGGTTGCTGCGTATCGCCTTAAGTAATCAGGGAGCCGTAAAAATACCCTTCATCGCGTCTTCGTAGTGGAAGAGACGCTCGTTTAGTACGTTCAAAGCCTCGTTTTTGTATTTACCATCCACCAGAATGGTAATGTTATGCTCGGAGCCACCGTACGAAATCATCCGGATTGGGATGTTTTTCATGGCTTCGAGTACTTTCAGGGCCACACCTTCTTTGTCGGCCGAGAAATTTCCGACGATGCAGATGATCGTCTGGTTGTAATCGTGGTCTTCCAGATCGGCAAACTGCTTCAGTTCAGCCGTGATTTTCTCCAGGTTTTCCGGATTATCAATGGTAACCGAGACGGATACTTCCGAAGTAGTTATCATATCCACAGGTGTTTTGTACTTTTCAAACACCTCGAATACGCGACGCAAAAAGCCATAGGCGTTCAGCATACGCGTCGAATGGATATAAATGGCTGTAATGCCATCTTTGGCGGCAATAGCCTTGATTTCCCGCTCGCTCGACTTCGTCGCAATCAGCGTACCGAAGGCGGCTGGCTCCATCGTATTCTTCAAGCGTACCGGTACGCCGCGTAATTTGGCGGGCGTGATGGTACTGGGATGGAGGATTTTGGCACCGAAATAAGCCAGTTCGGCGGCTTCTTCGAAGGTCAATTCCCGAATCGGGAACGTCTTCTTCACAATCCGGGGATCGTTGTTGTGCATGCCATCAATGTCCGTCCAAATCTGAATTTCATCCGCCCGGATGGCTCCACCAATCAGGGACGCCGTATAATCCGAGCCACCGCGTTTGAGGTTATCGATTTCACCGCGAGGGTTCCGGCAGATAAAACCCTGGGTAATGATGAGCTGCTTATCGGGATGCTGGTCGAGCATTTGACCCAGAGCTTCTTCCGTATGCGAAAGTACGGGCTCGTTATCGGCATCAATCAGCATGAAATCCAGAGCCGGGAAGAGTACTGAGCTTTCTCCCTGCTCCTGCAAATAGGCTTCGAACATCTGCGTCGAAAGAATTTCTCCCTCGGCCACGAGTTCTTTTTCCTGCTTGAGCGTAAAGGGACGAATCGACGTCACCGACTGGATAAACGAAAATTCTTTTTCCACAATCGCCTGACCGTTGGCTAAGCCTTCGGGCGTCTGGTAGAGTTCCTGAATGAAGGCGTCGTAATGAGCCCGCAGTTCGGCGATTTTCTGGGCCAGTTCTTCGTCGTTACCTACTTTGGCCAGTTCTCCCATCGCAAGCAGGGCATTGGTCGAGCCAGATAAAGCGGAGAGAACAACAATTTTTTTGCCGTTGTCGGCTGTAATCAGGTTTCGAATCGAGTGCATCCGTTCGGGTTTCCCGACGGAAGTACCACCAAATTTCCAGACTTGCATGAGGTACGTATAGTTAAAAAAGGTTTTGTTGTAAAGTTTGAACTGGGGTTTAAGGTTTACGTGGTTTTGAGGTAGTTTAACGTTTGAAAGGGTTTCAATCATTTGAGGGGTTTCAAACCCTTGTCAAACGTTAAACCTTCAATCAAACCTTTCAAACCTGAAACCTTCAAACCAGCCTAAAAGGAAACGCCCAGCATTTTAATGGCCGTAATAGCAGCTTCGTCGCCTTTGTTGCCGTGTACGCCACCCGCCCGGTCCAAGGCCTGCTGTTGATTGTTGGGCGTTAACACACCAAAGATGACGGGTTTGTTGTATTGAATACTTACGTTGGTAAGTCCCTGAGCGACGGCGTGATTGATGTAGTCGTTATGTTTCGTTTCACCCTGAATCACACAACCCAGACAGATTACGGCATCAATGTGCGAGGCCTGAGCCGCCAAAGCCGCTCCAAAACTGAGTTCGTAGCTGCCGGGTACGGTGCGTACGTGGATGAACTCTTCGTTGGCTCCGTAATTGACCAGCGTCTGGTAGGCTCCGGTGAAGAGAGCATTGGTAACTTCACTGTTCCATTCGGCCACCAGAATGGCAAAATGTTTTTCGCTAATATCGGGCAGGTTTTCAGTTGAGAAAACGCTCAGGTTTTTAAGTTCAGAAGCCATTTGTCACAGATAGAGAAAGTGATACACTAACGATAGACAACAAAAAAGGGATGCGACCATATGGCCTCATCCCTTTCATTTTTAGTGCGATATCGCCCCAAATTACTCGGAAGCCGGCCCTTCTAAGATGGCCTTGTATTTCTTCGCAGTTACATACTCAGCCGATTGAGGGTAGTTCTCAATAATCTTCGAGTACGAATCGATGGCTTCCTTGTTCTGATTGGCTACTTCATAGGCCGTAGCCAGTTTCAACAGGTACGTTGGGGTAAAAAATTTGTTGGGCTTGTAATCAGCCGCTTTTTTGTAGTAATCAATGGCGTTTGACGCGTCCTTTTTCTCCAGATACGCATCGCCAATGAGTGCATACGCCCGAGCCTGAATCAGGAGGTCGCTGCTGCTAAAGTCTTTCAATTGCTCAATGGCCTGGTCGTACTTGCCTTGTTTCAGCAGAGCTACACCGGCGTAAAAACTCGCCAGTTTACCAGCTTTCGTAGAGCCGTATTCATCCGCAATGGCCGTCAGTCCCTCTACACCAGGACCGCCTTTCAATGCTTTATTCAGAGAATCTGCTTCAAATTCATTGACTGCCGGATACAGAACGGCAGAGGCTTCTGCGTTTTGTGTATCCTGCCAATACTGATAGCCAAAAAATAGTCCGACTGCTGCAATGGCTGCAGCAATGATGCCGTACACTACTTTCTGATTTTTATCAAAAAAAGACTGGGCTTTTCCGAACTCGCCCGCTAGTCCTTCGGGGCTTTCCAGGAACTCCAAGCCACTGTTTTTCTTTGCCATTGTTAGGTGCTATTGAAATTGGAACGCAAAAGTAAGCAACCCAGAGGATAGCTCAAACGATTACGCCTAAAGATTTAGGCGTATCTGCAAAATAGTTCCAACCAGATGTAACAGTTTAGCGTTTAGTACTTTCTACGCTAGTATTGCCATAAGCCGGGCAATTGTTCTTACGAGCACACGAGGCCAGCGATACAAGGGTTAAAAGAACCAGCAGGTAGGCGGATTTTTTCATGGAATTGGATGCGGATAAATACGTTTGTGAATGCTTAAACCTCAGCAAGTTACAAATTATCTTGAATAAATACGGCAGGAATCGTTTCCGGGTTTCCTGCCGTATCATTTTCCTATTTTTCCTGTTGCTCGACTAGTTCCGGGTTTTCCTGGGCCCGAGCCTGCATTTCAGCGGATTCGGCAATGCCTTCCTTCGGCTTCAAGCCATAGCCCAAAATCTGTAGCATACTTTCGTGCGTTTGTTGGGGAGCAAACAAACGGCTGGTAATATTGCCATCTTCATCCAGATCTACAATGACGTGCTTAGGTGCTGGAATCAGGCAGTGCTGAATCCCGCCGTAGCCGCCCAATGATTCCTGGTACGCTCCGGTATGGAAAAAGCCGATGTACTGATCTTCTTTGTCAATATCGAAACTAGGTACGTACAAGTCTTCCGAATGAGCTTCGGTGTTATAGAAATCCTGCGAGTCGCAGGTTAGTCCACCGAGGTTCACTTTCTCGTAGGGCGAATCCCAGTTATTCACCGGCAGCATGATGTACTTCTGACCAATGCCCCATGAATCAGGTAGTTGCGTAATGAAACTGCCGTCAATCATGTACCAGAGCTCACGGTCGTTTTGCTGTTTTTTATCGATGACCTTGTAAATCACCGCACCACTTTCCCCAACCGTATAGCTACCAAATTCAGTGAGAATATTCGGAACCGGTACGTTATTTTTGTTACAGATCCACTGAATATTTTCAATGATTTCATCGATCATGGCCTGGTAATCGTACTTAAAGAATACCGAGGTTTGAATGGGTAATCCACCGCCAATATCGATCGAATCCAGGTCGGGACATACCTTTTTCATCTCGCAGTATTTGAACATAAAGCGAGTCAATTCCGACCAGTAATAGGCGTTATCCTTAATACCGGAATTGATGAAAAAGTGAAGCATTTTCAGCTTCAGTTTCGGATTGGGCTGGATTTTGTTTTTGTACAAATCCATGATATCCGAATACCGGATTCCCAAACGTGAGGTATAAAACGAGAAATTGGGTTCTTCATCGGTCGCAATCCGAATGGCCAGATTTACGGCCTCGGTGTGCGTATTTTCGATGTAGTAATCAATTTCTTTCAGGTTATCGAGTACGGGAATACAGTTGAACCCATCGTTGATGAGATTCGTGATGTATTTTTGGTACTGCGGAAGTTTATAACCGTTACAGATGATGAACGTATTTTTCGTCAGCTTCTCCTGCCGGTACAGTTCCCGAATAATGGCGATGTCGTACGCGGAAGAAGTTTCTAAGTGACAGTTATTACTCAGCACTTCTTCCAGAATGAAATGGAAGTGCGAAGATTTCGTACAATAACAATACGTATAGCTGCCCTTATAATTGAATTTCTTCATGGCGTTCCGAAACAGCAACCGGGCGTGCTCGATATGCTCTTCGATTTTAGGCAGGTACGTAAGTTTGAGCGGCGTACCGTACTGACGAATAATATCCATCAGCGGGACATTATTGAAGAGTAGCGTGTTCTTCTCGTCCACACCGAATTCCCGGGTTGGGAATTCAAAGGTTTGCTCAATAAGATCAATGTAGTTTTTCATCCTTTGGGACGGAAATACATTTTAAAAGGTGAATTATATCGATAAACTTGAACTCACGCGGCTTTAAAGACTTACGCCTGCAAAGACCGATTGAAAACAAGCGTGCGAAATTGCACGGAAATTATAACCTTTGCAACCGAAAAACCGTCGCAATAATTGCAGGTTCGGTCATTTTTTTTGTCCGTGGCCCCAAGATTGGCCTTTCAACGAGAAGAGCCAGGAAAGTAAAATTTTAAAAGCTGATTTTGAATGACTTTATCCAGTGAAATAACCCCGTCTCAACGCATTCACTTTATTGCGATCGGTGGAGCAGCCATGCACAACCTGGCTCTCGTATTGCATCAGAAAGGAATCCTCGTAACGGGATCGGACGATGAAATTTATGAACCGGCCCAATCGCGTCTGCAACAGGCGGGCCTTTTACCGGATCAGATGGGATGGTTTCCCGAAAAAATTACGCCAGAACTGGATGCCGTTATTCTCGGCATGCACGCCCGGGCCGACAATCCGGAGTTACTGAAGGCTCAGGAACTGGGCATTCGGGTCTACTCCTACCCGGAGTTTGTGTATCAGCAAAGCCTGAATAAACAACGGGTGGTCATTGCGGGTAGTCACGGAAAAACGACGACTACGGCCATTATTCTGCACGTACTGAAGTTTTTCAACCGGAAGTTCGATTATCTGGTAGGAGCCCGGGTGGCGGGTTTTGATACCATGGTTAAACTTTCCGACGACGCTCCGGTGATCGTGATTGAAGGCGATGAGTATTTCTCTTCGCCGATCGATCGTCAGCCGAAATTCCTGCATTATCATCCCCACATTACCCTGATTTCGGGCATTGCCTGGGACCATATCAATGTGTACCCAGAATTTGAGGAATACGTTCGTCAGTTTGAACTGCTGGCCGAAGATTCACCCAAAGGTGGTATGCTTATCTACGATGATACGGATGATGTGATATCAGTAATTTGTAAGAAAGAACGACCTGACGTACAGCCCGTTGGCTATGGCGAACATCCCCACGTGATTCGTGACGGGTTAACGTACCTGCTTAAGCCCAATGGTGAGGAAGTGCCCCTGAAAATCTTCGGTGGGCATAACATGAAAAACTTGAACGGAGCCCGAATCGTCCTGGAGAAACTGGGCGTGGAAGATTTCATGTTTTACGAAGCCATCCAGTCATTCTCGGGTGCTGCCAATCGGCTGGAACGGGTGGGTGAAAATGATCATACGGTCATTTTCCGGGATTTCGCCCACGCTCCTTCCAAATTGGAAGCCACGTCTACAGCGGTGAAAAGCCAGTTTCCCGAACGCAAACTGGTGGCGGTTGTGGAATTACATACATTCAGTAGTTTAAATAAGTACTTTTTGCCGCAGTACAAAGGCAAGTTCAATACGCCGGATGTGGCCGCCGTGTACTACAGTCCGCATACCATTGAACACAAAAAACTGACGCCGATTTCACCCGAAGATATTATTGAAGCTTTCGGAAATCCAGCTCTGCAGGTGTTTACGGACAATCAGGCCTTGAAAGAATTTTTGCTAAGTCAGCAGTGGGACGAAGCAAATTTGCTGCTGATGTCATCTGGTACCTTCGATGGGTTAAATATTCCCGAACTGGTAAAAGAGGTGCTGGGATAAATTTTTAGCGAAATTTTTACGTTTGTAAAGCGGACGCCAAATGACGTCCGCTTTTTTATGCGACTGGCTATGAGAAGGTTACTGATATTATGCGTACTTTTGTGCCTCGTTTTTCAAAATCAGGCTAAAACTACTCGTCTGGCCTCGGGGATTCGGGGACAGGTAATCTGGAAATCCGGTAACCAAATGCCCTCGCCCGACCGACCGGCATCGGTGGTAAAGGGCGTAAAGCGGGAAGTCTGGATTTATCAGCTGACGAATCAGAACCAGACTGAACAGCAGGAAGGTTTTTACCGAAACATCCGAACCAAACGGGTAAAGAAAGTAGTTACCGATGCCAGCGGTCGCTTTAAAGTCAAGCTTGCCCCGGGCCGCTACTCGCTCTTTACCAAGGAGCCGCAGGGCTTATGGGCGAACCTTATGGATGGACAGGGAAATATTTTTCCAGTAACCGTTCGAAAAGGGAAATACGAAGAGATTCAATTTGAAATCAATTACGCAGCCGTTTTTTAGAGTTCAGAAGCAAGAAACCGGAGACAGAAGATGGCGGCCTTCGTTCTGGTTTCCGGTTTTAAAGACTTGTTTCCATTCGCATGAAAACCAAGACATTACGAAAGAATAAAGTAAACATCGTTACGCTGGGCTGTTCCAAGAACCTGGTCGATTCCGAAAACCTGTTCACGCAACTCAAGGGTAATGGCTACGCAGTAGCTCACGAATCCGAGCGGGACGATTCCCAGATTGTGGTGATCAATACCTGCGGCTTCATCGACAATGCCAAGCAGGAATCCATCGATACCATTCTTCGCTACGTAGACGCCAAGGCCGAGGGTATGGTGGAGAAAGTGTACGTAACGGGCTGTCTGTCGCAACGGTACAAGGACGAGCTGGAAGTCGAAATTCCGGAAGTAGACGCTTGGTTTGGCAGTAATGAAATGCCCCGCCTGCTCAAGACGCTGAAGGCCGACTACAAGCACGAACTCGTGGGCGAACGCTTACTGACTACGCCCGCTCATTACGCCTACCTGAAAATTGCGGAAGGTTGCGACCGTCCCTGTAGCTTCTGTGCCATTCCGCTGATGCGGGGCAATCACGTTTCCCGTACAATTGAAGATCTGGAAACCGAAGTCAAGTCATTGGCTCGCCGGGGTACTAAAGAGCTGATTTTGCTGGCTCAGGACCTGACGTATTACGGACTGGATATTTATAAAAAGAGGAATTTGGCCGAGCTGATCGACCGTCTTTCGGACGTCGAAGGAATCGACTGGATTCGTTTACAATATGCGTACCCCTCCGGTTTCCCGATGGACGTGCTCGACGTCATGAACGCCAAGCCTAACATCTGCAAATACCTGGATATGCCCCTGCAAACGGGCTCGACGGAATTGTTGAAACTGATGCGGCGGGGCATTACGCGGGAAAAAACCGAAGAACTTATCCATACCATTCGCGATAAAGTGCCCGGCATTGCCTTGCGTACCACGCTGATTGTGGGTCACCCCGGGGAGACGGAAGAATTGTTCGAGGAAACGTACCGCTTTGTGGAAAACACACGTTTCGATCGTCTGGGGGTATTCCAGTACTCACACGAAGATCAGACGCACTCGGCAACGATGGAAGACAGCGTGCCGGCGGAAGAAAAGCAGCAACGGGCCGATGACATCATGGAATTACAACAGGGCATTTCCCTGGAGTTGAACCAAGCTAAAATTGGTCAGATCTATAAAGTACTGTTTGATCGGAAAGAAGGCGGCTATTTTATTGGCCGTACTGAATTCGATTCTCCCGAAGTAGACAACGAAGTACTCGTCGCCGCTAACCAGTACGTACGTCAGGGCGATTTTGCTCAGGTACGCATTACGTCAGCGGAAGAATTTGATCTTTACGGGGAGTTGGTGTAAGGTTTGAAGGGTGTTTAAGGTTTGAGTGGGTTTCAAGTTTAAAAGGGTTTGAATGGGTTTGATGACACCTGTTCAAACCTTTGCTTTTTTGATACGATGGAGGATTAGTTTAAAGTTTGAGGGAGTTTGAAGCTTTTCAGACCATCAAACCTGAAACATCTGCTCCCCTGAAACTAAACTTTCACCGCCTTTTGAACTAAGCCGTTGGCGAACGAGTTTGTTTGCCAGTCCCGTTTTACGAACTTCGGGCTCCAAATCCCGGTATTATGCAGGTTAGCTGTATTCCTTTAGCCCATACGCGGCAGTTTTCTTCGTTATTTCAAGCGTTTATTTCCGGTCAGGAAAATTTAAAACCTCTTTACGGTGAATTTCCTGATTTAGAAGGATTTAGAAAGCAGATTGAGCAAAAGAAGTTCGATGCACAGAAGCGGCAGACGCTGGTCTCGGTACTCGAAAAACAATACGCCGAACTCGATTCCAAGCCTGATTTTCGGGTATTACTGGATGAAAAGACCTTCACCGTAACCTCGGGTCACCAGCTCAATCTCTTCACGGGACCGCTATACGTAATTTTCAAGTTAGTAACAGCCATCAACCTGGCCCGGCGACTAAAACAGGAATTTCCGGAGTATACGTTTGTGCCCGTATACTGGATGGCCACGGAAGATCACGATTTTGAGGAAATCAATCATTTCCGGCTTTCGGGGAAAACCCATACCTGGCATACGCAGCAAAAAGGAGCCGTAGGCCGGATGAATCCGAAGGAACTGGCGACCCTGTTCAAAGAAATTCCCGAACGACTGCCCCTCTTTGAGCAGGCATACCTCCAGCATAACACCCTGGCTGACGCGGTTCGTTATTACATCCACGAATTACTGGGACCCGAAGGCTTAATCTGTATTGATGCCGATGATCGGGCACTAAAGGCCGAATTCCGTCCCGTAATCGAAGACGATCTCTTTAATCATACGGCGTTTAAACTTGTTGAGGAAGCTTCCGAAAAACTGGAAGCTCTGGGCTATAAGCAACAGGTCACCCCCCGCGAAATCAACTTCTTTTATCTGAACGAAGGCATTCGCGAGCGTCTGGTGCCGGATGAAAACGGGGTTCGGGTGAATGATACACGAATGACTTTTGAGCGGGATGAAATCCAGCAATTATTAGATCAGTCGCCGGAACTATTCAGTCCGAACGTTATTCTGCGGCCCGTATATCAGGAGGTGATTTTACCCAATTTGGCGTACCTCGGTGGACCGGGCGAGCTGGCGTACTGGTTGCAACTCAAGCCCGTATTTGATCATTACCAGATTCCCTACCCCATCCTGATGCCGCGTAATTTTGCCATGATTATTAGTCAGGCTACGCAGCGGCGGATACAAAACCTAGGCCTGACGCCGGAAGGACTCTTCGAAGATGAAGCAACGTTACGCCGGCAGTACGTAGAAAGACACGCGGCTTACTCCCTGGATATTCAGCCTGATCTTCAACAGATGCTGGATGCTCTGGAAGCAATGCGAACGAAAGCCGTACAAGTCAATCCGACGCTGGATGGGCACATCAAAGCGGAAGCTCAGAAGCTCAGAAACTGGGCCGAACGGTTAGACCGCCGATTGGTTGCCTCAGAGGCTCAGAAGCAGGAAACGGGGGTGCGGCATTTGAGTGAATTGAAAGCGTACTTGTTTCCCGGTGGCGGCTTGCAGGAACGTACGGATAACTTCCTGAATTTTTACCTAGCCAATCCGGCATTTATCAGCCAGCTACTGGATATATTCGATCCGTTCTGTTACGAGTTTTATATGCTTACGGAGGCATAGGCAAGGCTAGTGAAAAAACCGCTGATCTGAGTCAAATCGGATCAGCGGTTTTCTTTTATAAACGTTGCGTTAAACTTATCTCAAGTTTATTTCTGTGGATAATACGTATTGATTAAAAAATAGTAGGGGTTCAGCAAATGGTGCACAAATACATTCTTGCCATCTTCGGGAAAGCGTTTTCGGTACGCATCATTCGGTTGGAGGATGATGGGTGAACCCGCCCGCATATAATTGTTCACGGAGGCATAGGCAGGTTGCGGCAGGTTGGGTTTGTACTTTTTCACCTGTAAATACACCATTTTCCCGAGGGTTTTCCGGAAACGCTTTTCGGCGGTACGCGTGGCCCGGTCCATCCGGTTATAAATGCGTCTCGCGAAAATTCGGATTAGAAAAGGCTGTTTTTTGAGGGCCGGTTTAACGTCTTTAAACGGATTGACCGGATTAAAATCCCGGAGCGTCTGAATCGAAAAGGGCGTTTCGGGTACCCAGTCAGCGGCGTTTAAAACCGTATGACTCCAGCCATCCCGCGTGAGAAACTCATAATCATAGGCATAATACAGATTACCTGGTTTGGGAGCGGCACTACAGTACGTTTTGAAGACCAGATCACCGGGAAGCTCCTGGCGTCGCACCAGGTCGGCGAGGTATGAACGGGTCAGGTACGCCAGTGCACCACCCTGACTATGCCCCATAATCAGAAATTCGCGAGTGCCTTTGCCGTAAAGTTCCCGTACCTTTTCCACGATGGTC
>NZ_JBMDWJ010000297.1:0-11287 GCF_048595215.1 Siphonobacter sp. | reverse complement strand
AAATAAGAAACATTACTAACAAACGTCTCTACGACAACTTCAGCTTACAAAAGCCCGGTCGTGGCTTTTACCTCAACGTCCGCTATTTCTTTAATTCTTTTAACATTTAATTCTATGCAATTGAGATCGACGCTCGCACTGGCTGTGGCAGCAGGTATGCTGGCATCCTGTACTAAAAATGAATCTGGTCCGAGTAATCCGGGTAACTTTATATTGACCGTTAGTCCGGCGGCTACGACGGGTGTGGCCGATTACCTACTGACCGCCCAAACGCTTGATTCTGATACTATTACGACGAAAGGGAACGGCGTAGAGCAGGATGGAACCTACCGCTATTATGTCACGCACAATGGCAAGTTTTTTAGTATGCTCTACGGCCAGGGCAACCCCGGTGCCGTAACCGCTTATAATATCCAGGATGGCAAGCTGAATAAACTCACCAACTTCCAAACCGAAACGGTACAAGCCTTTGCACCAGTTAATGATGACTTACTGCTGTTTAAAATTTCAAGAAACCTGACCGCTCCTACGTCGAGCTGGTATAAGGTAAATACCAACAGTTTGACCATCACCTCCGAAGGCACTGTTAACACGCTGGAGATGACGAAGCTGGGCGAGCTGGCCCACTTTACCTGGCTTAAACAGGTAGGAACGAAAGTATTCGCTCCGTACCAAACCATCAACGATCGTAGTTTCAATACCAAGTACCCGAACCAGGGTTCTATTGCTATTTTCAACTATGCGGATATGAAACTGGAAAAGGTCATTACGGATACTCGTATCAGTTTCATTGGCCTTTATTTCCAGGATGGTCTTTCGGTTCAAGAGAATGGCGACGTCTACGGATTTTCACCCGCAGCGGCCATTACGGATGGCAAGATTACTACGACCAAACCTTCGGCGATCGTGAAAATCAAATCCGGAACAACGGACTTTGACCAAAGCTATTTCTTTGATGTGGAAGCGGCCAGCGGTGGCTTGAGTATCACCTCATGGCAGTATATAGGTAACAACACCTACATTGTCCATGCGGCAGCCAAGTCCGAAAAAACGACGACTTACCCTGCAGGCCAGCGTGTTGGTATTGTGAACGTTGTGGATAAAACCTACAAAGCCGTTACGGGACTGCCGAAACTGGAAGATATTTCGGACCTGACTACCAACAACTACACGCCTAAAGACGGAAAAACGGGTTACGTTGGGGTGAATCTCAAAGACGGTAACAGCTTCGTTTACAAGATCGATGCCAGTACGCAAACCGCTACTCGTGGCCTGCGAGTGGAAGGTGGATCCATTACGGCCATTCAGCACCTGAAATAAGATACGCTACTGAACGAACCGGGAGATGCGAAGCTCTTCCGGTTCGTTGGTTTGTGATCACTATCCTGAATGACTTATGATTAGCACCTTGTACTTGATTCAGTTCATCGCCTTTTATCTCTGGCAAATTACGTCGGCGTCGAATAAACGGCAGGCTCCTACCGGTTTGATGGGCTATGCCTTCACGCACAAAGTCCAGACTCGTCTCGTCGGGGCTTGCCTTGGGCTACTGGCCATCGTGGGTTTTATCTGGCTTTGGGGCGTGGCGAGTGGACTTGCGGGTTTTGTCGTGGGATTAATGGCCGTTGGTTGTCTCTCCGTGGTGATCGAACCTTTCCAGTACCTCCGCACGCCGGGTGTAGCGGTAATTTATGTTTGTTGTGTACTCCTTGAACGATTCCTCTGACGATGCCTGCTAACAAAAAATACCTGACCCAATCGCCTTGGATCAAACTATCTAAGATACTGGCGGGCTCCGTGGGAGGTTATCTGGTTACTATCAGTTTTCACGCGGCCCTGACCCGGATGTTTCCGAAAGAATACGTGATAGCTACCTCATTCATCACGGGCTATCTGCTTTGGGCAACGCTTCTGCTCATGGCTTTTCTCATACCCAAAGCCTGGAAGACCTGGGCTCTGTATGTGATGCTGATCGGTATATGTACGGGTATTTACTTGATTTAAAACGGCTATGGATAACCGGAAATACAATATCTACTTTAACACGCACACCGTCAGTGGGATCATCATCTGTGCGATTTTGTACGTCATGTTTTTTGCGGGTTCATTCTCTTTTTTCAGGGACGACCTGGCAGCCTGGCAGAAAAATGAGTCGTACCTGAGTCAGAAAGGTCTAATCACAAAGGACTTTAACTACGTTCTGGATTCGCTTTCCCGTCATCATACGCTTAAAGGGCGGGATGTTGATTTTACCATCCAGCGAAATGCCCCGGGAGCATATGTTTCCATGACCGCTTCTCACGATCCCGAGGTACAAAAACTGAAGCCTAAGAAAAAACCGGAGGCCAAACGCGGCGGTCGGGGCCGGAGGGGCGATGGCGACTCGGCTTTTTTTACCTATGATTTCAGTAAAAAGAAGGAGGCCGACTACGCCACTTCCTACACCATGGGCGAATTTCTGTACCGCCTGCACTTTTTAGCCCAGTTGAATCAGGTTTTTCCCTTCCGGCTGGGTGTTCCGTTCGGATACCTGCTGGCGGGAATTGTTTCCTTCATTTTCCTTTTTGCCTTGATTACGGGACTGTTACTGCATTGGGATAAGCTTGTTTCCAACTTTTTTACCTTCCGACCCTGGACTAAATGGAAGACGGTCTGGACAGATCTTCACACAGTGCTGGGCGTCATTGGCTTTCCCTATCAGCTCGTTTTTGCCTTAACCGGCGTGATCCTGATTTTCAATTCCTTCCTGATTATTCCGTACACCAAATTGTTTTATAACGGTAACGAAGAGAAGATTTATAAGGATTTAAATTATGGCGTCAAACAGGAATTTCCCTACGCTAGTAAGCCCTTACAATCCTCATTTGACATCAACCAGTTGGTAAGTCAGGTACAACAAAAATGGGAGAGGAGTGACGTCAGTCTGGTGGCTATTCGGAATTACGGCGATGAAAACATGTATGTGGTCATTCAGGGAAAAGCCCACACCGATGCTCAGCTCAACGGACAGGGTGAACTCATTTACCGCGTTCGTGATCAGAAAGTGATGGCAGAGCATTCGCCCCTAGATACGCCGTCATATATTGATACCGTTAAAGGTTTTATTTTCCATTTGCATTTTGGTGATTACGGCGGACGACCGTTGCGGGTCATCTATTTTGTTTTGGGAATCATGGGTTGTCTGGTCATTAATTCAGGCGTGATGATCTGGCTGGTTGCCCGGGATAAAAAAAACATCCCCGTCCGCAAGCGAGCGTTCAATTTCTGGACGGCCAATGTGTATATCTCCTCCAGCTTAAGCATGTTACCAGTTACGGCCTTTGCCATGATCGCCCTGCTCTTTCTGGACAAACCGGGTCAACCTGAAATTTACCACTGGTATTTTTACCCCTGGTTAGTACTGAGCGTGTATTTCCTGATTCGGAAAGATCTGGATCTGGTGAATCGGCAATCCACCTTCCTGGCAGCGGTGAGCTGCTTTCTGCTGCCCGTATTGGATGGCGTGGTTCGCGGCAACTGGTTCTGGAACACGCTGAATCGACAGGCGTACGATATTCTGTTTATCGACGTACTCTTCCTGATCCTTTCCCTCTTGAGCGGAGTAATCTGGTGGAAGATGGAACAGAAAAGACGAGCAGAGCCCAGTGCCGTACCAATCAAAGAGAAAGTCGGGCAGTTGGGGCATGCCTGATGGGGAGTTTTAGTGGTTAGGTATTACATTTCTGAGTGGGTTGTCTTGAATAGAAGGGGTTTTCGTCCCTTAGGGACGGCTCAGGTGCGGGAGAGGTTTATTTCTTCTGATGATTTATGTAGTTGTTGGTTGATTGTTATTTATTATTTGAAGTTTGCCGATTTCTGCATGGACGGCATAAAACCGGGCCCCGTCCTATCCCATTCCATGGCGGGCTCAAGCCGCCTTTTTCATCCGCAATGCGGTGGCCCAGAGTAGGATGAAAAGAGCGGTGTTCGCGATAGGCACTAAAAAACAAGCCAACTCAACAGGGCGAAAATTTTCTTTTCAAGTCGAGCGGTTGAAAAGCCGGATAATAGAAAATCGACGACAGTAGTATATCTGAACAAGCGATCGTTCGCTTCCGATATACAAAGATAACCTTTCCATTTGTACAGGACGGTGGCGTGGGACTCCCCAAGGCTAGCGTATTCGCTATTAAATAGCAGACTGCTTAATCCTAAACACTCCATATTGAGAAAATGTGATTTTAAATTGATTCGGGTAGATCATATGGTTTTCGTTTTAGGCTTGACCTTCGTAAAATCTAAGAAATCATATGAGTTATACTGCTTTTCGATTAAAAATGAATCACGTCCGGCTGGTAAGGCTGCTGACTACTGCGATGTTAGGGGCGGTAGTGAGTACTGCTTTTATTGCACCTCCATCCACTCAAAAAACGGTTGTCGCGAAGGATCGCCCGAGAGAAGCCTGGGTACTCCGATCCGTGCTGGACGGTCGACCCCGTATGTTGAGTGTGGCCTTAAACGACAAACTATGGTTAGCGTACAATACCCAAACCGCTTCTCTGTACAAAGCCTGGCTGGGTACCATCAATTTTGGCGGCCCGGTGTATACTTCCGCTCACGGGCCACAGCCCGTTTCCTCGGGTGTTTCGTACATGGAAGAGCCAGCGGATAATCCCTGGCGTATCGTAGAAAATGCGAAAGAAATAACGCCCACCATCACGTACAAAGGGCACACCATTCACCAGAATCGTTTGACGCTGAAGTACGAACTAGATTACCAGGGTAAGAAAATTCAGATTGAAGAAAATCCCGAGTTTTTCGATGCTTCCGGTAATCGGACCGGATTTGAGCGAGCGTTTGTAACGAAGCATGTACCTGCTGGGGTACAGGTTACGCTGGCTATGCACCTGAATTCGCTTGCCGCCGCTAGTGATTACCAGACCGACGGAACCTTTACCGTACGCGAGCAAGGCACGGAGCAAAGTGGAGACAAATCCTTTCAAACGGTTGCCGGAAAATTACAGCTTAACGCCAATGGAAAAACTAGCTTTAAAGTCAGTTTTACGGCTAAACCCGCAGTAAAGCAGGCTAGCGAGCAAAAAAATCAGGAACAGATAGTTGCTGATCTTTTTGCGAAAAGCGACTGTAATACCTGCCATAACCGCGACGTAAAAACGGTAGGGCCATCGTACATGGCCATTGCGGAACGCTACGATCGTACGGACAAAAACCGCGAAGCACTGATCACGAAAGTAATCAAAGGAGGAGCGGGTAACTGGGGGCAAATTCCCATGACCGCTCACCCGGACCTGAAACGCGAAGACGCGGCTACGCTGGTTTCCTACATTCTGGATTTAGACGCTGAAAAAGAAAGAAAACGGGAAGCGGGTAAGCTAATGCCTAAACCAAGCTACCCCGTCACGTTCAAGCCCCTTAATCCTGCCAAAGTAGCCGCCAATACGGAGCTGCCGGGTATGGCCGTCAATGTGTATCAGTTTAGCAGTACCCTTTCGACGCTTCCCGAAATCAACGATGAAATGGCTCCCATTCAGTCGGGATCGATAAATGCTCTGCACTGGGAGGATAATGATTTTGGTACCTTAAAGACTAATTTTGTCATGCACGCGAGTGGCATACTGAACATTCCGAAGACGACCAACGTCGTGTTTCGTCTCGTATGCGACGACGGCGGTCGCTTGTTTATCGATGACAAACTAGTGGTAGATAACGGCGTGAATCACGGCCTGAAACCCACCGACGGCGAAATTATTCTGAAGGCGGGAAAACATGCCTTCCGTATGGAATATTACCAGGGTGAATATGGGAAAGGCGTTTCCCTGCAATGGCGGCCCTACGGTAGCAAAGCTTTTGTAGTCGTGCCGCCCAGCGTATTTACGTTCAAGGGAAAGGATATTAAACGGACGCAACAGGGAGCGATTGAAGTAACCAAGGACGAAGTCCCCGGTGATCAGTCACCGCTAGTCGCTGTACATCCCAGCTTTACCTTAAGCCAGGCCCGACCCGAGTCGTTTAAACCTAAAGTCGGCGGTATGGATTTTCTTGCCGATGGTCGAATGGTGGTTAGTACCTGGGATTCCCTGGGTTCCGTATACCTGGTTGATGCCCGGAAAGCAAGCTCGCCCGAGCAGATTCAGGTGAAACGAATTGCCTACGGTTTGGCAGAACCCCTGGGTCTTAAAGTGGTGGATAATGAAATCTACGTCATGCAGAAGCAGGAGCTGACCAGGCTGGTTGATTCGGATAAAGATGACCTCATCGACGAATACCAGACCGTGTGCAACGGCTGGAAAGTCTCCGCTAATTTTCACGAATTCGCCTTCGGTCTGGTGTACAAAGACGGGTACTTCTACGGTACGCTGGCGACGGCCATCAATCCTGGTGGGGCCAGTACGCAACCCCAGATTCCGGATCGCGGGAAAGTGGTAAAAATCAACCGGAAGGATGGTTCCTTCTCGCTCATTGCGTCGGGCTTGCGAACGCCGAATGGGATTGGCCTAGGTGTAGATAATGAAATCTTTATTGCGGATAATCAGGGCGACTGGTTACCGGCCAACAAGGTTGTTCATTTACAGACGGGTGCTTGGTATGGTTCACGCTCGGTTGATTTTGCGGGTACGGCGAATGCCAAGGAAACCTTACCGGTAGTCTGGTTAACGCAGGATGAAATCGGTAATTCGCCGAGCCAACCCGCAACCCTGAACGTCGGACCGTATCAAAATCAAATGATTCACGGCGATGTAACACACGGCGGGTTGAAACGGGTTTTTGCCCAAAAAGTAAACGGGGTGTACCAGGGCGTAGTGTTTCGGTTTACGCAGGGCCTGGAAGCCGGGGTGAATCGGTTGGTCTGGGGACCCGATGGCTCGCTGTACATTGGCGGCGTGGGTTCTACCGGCAACTGGGGCCAAACGGGCAAGTTGGGCTATGGATTACAGAAACTGACGTTTAACAACACGCCTGCCTTTGAAATGCTCGCCGTACGGGCTAAATCCAAAGGCATTGAAATCGAGTTTACTGAACCGTTGAAGGAAGGTAGTGGACAGTCAGCCAGTGACTATACCATCCGGCAATGGTGGTTTAAACCAACGGCCGATTACGGCGGACCCAAGTTGGACGATCAGCGACTGGCCATTAAAACGGTACAGGTTTCAGCAGATCGTAAGAAAGTCTTTTTGGAACTACCCGGTATGCAGAGTAAGCATGTTGTGTATGTGCGACTGAATCGCAATACGATTCTCAGTACCACGGGAACGAAGCTTTGGACGACTGAAGCCTGGTATACCATGAATGCCATTCCGACTGGTTTGGCTCAGTAAATTTCTCCCATTACTGAATGACAAAAGGCAAGCCCTCGTACTTCAAGTACGAGGGCTTGCCTTTTTTTGTAAATGTCCCCGAGTAGGTCTCCAACGAGAGAATGAATGGCAATTTGATGAAATGATCCGCGAAGCTCCTACGCTTGTCATCTTCCGTTTTTATCGATTCGTAGAATATAGCTTGTAAAGCTTTTCTTAAATAAGCCTTAACAAATGATCTTACTACTTACATTTACGGGGCAATTACCTACCTAGAAGCGTACAATACTTAGGCTCCTCCACCGCTCTATTATCGTCACCCTTGAAATCAATGCACAACACCCAGTACTCATTTTTAGGTCCGGGCGGGAAATCAGGGCAACGGATTCGTGCCTATGATTGGTCGAAAACCTTGCTAGGAAATCCCGAAAGCTGGCCGCCGAGCTTAAAGTCTATCCTTGGCTTATTGCTAAATGCAGAATGTCCTTCCTTTTTGTTTTGGGGAAAGGAATACGCTTGTTTTTACAACGATGCGTATCTGCCCATTTTGGCAAAATTGGATAAGTATGTAGAGCCAGGTCAATCGGCCGCTCAAGTATGGAGCGAGTACTGGACGGATTTCAAGCCTTTCCTGGATAGTATTTTAATGGCAGGAGAGGCCCGCTACGATCATGATGTACCCATGGATGGATGGCGAAAAGAAACGGATGGTACGTTTTGCTATAATCCCGTTTATGATGAGTCGGGTCAGACCGTTGGCGTATGGGTTACACTGACCTATCCAACCCGCAACCTACAGGAAAGCGAAATTCACCAGCGATTTTTACTTAAGCTAAGTGATCGCCTGCGTTCCCTGACGGACCCAGCCGAGATTCAGTACGAAGCAGCTCGGGCTTTGGGTGAACAGTTGGCCGCGAACCGGGTCGGATACGCCGAGGATCAGGGCGATCAGACGCATATTGTCGTCACTCGTAATTACGTAAATGGGGTATTTAATTTAGAAGGGCTGTATCAATACGTCGATTACGGCCCCAGTTTGCTCGCCGATTTTTTGGCGGGTAAAACGGTTGTTCGCCCGGATATTGCCAATGATCCAACATTAACGGATGCTGAAAAAGAGGCTCACCGGGTTTTGCAGTTGGGAGCAACGGTGAATCGACCCCTGATGAAGCAGGGCCAGTTGATTGCCGTCCTGTTCATTCATTACGAACAACCCCATGCGTTTACTCAACTGGAATTAGACTTACTGGAAGAGACGGCTGAGCGAACCTGGGAAGCGGTAGACCGGGCTCGGGCTCAGAAAGCCCTACTTCAGAGTGAAGAACAGTTTCGACACTTAGCTAATACCATACCGCAGGCCATTTGGGAGACGAATGCCGAGGGCGATTCGACGTTTTTAAACCAATGGTGGATTAAGTACAGTGGTATTCCTTATGAAAATACTACCGCCTGGCAAATCGCTACGGATATTTTGCATCCCGAGGATGGCCCCGTATTGGTAGCCGCCTTTCAGGAAGCTATGCGAACAGGTCAAAGCTTCGAAGTCGAGCAACGGAACCGTTCGGCCTCGGGCGAGTACCGCTGGTTTTTAAATAAGGGAGCACCGTACCGTCATCCTGAAACGGGGCAAATTATTAAATGGATTGGGATTGGCGTTGATATTCATGACCGTAAACTGGCGGAGGAGCTGCTCCGGGATAGCGAAGCTCGTTACCGGCAGCTGGCTACTCATTTAGAAGAGCAGGTTCAAAAGCGTACGGAAGAACTAACGGTATCCAATCAGGAGCTAGCCCGTACTATTGAGCAATTGAGGACTGCCAATGAAGAACTGGAACAATCGAATCGGTTGTTGTTACGGTCAAACGAAAACCTGCAACAGTTTGCTTATGTAGCCAGTCACGACCTACAGGAGCCGCTGCGTAAGATTCAGTCCTTTGGAAACCTTCTTATCCGGCAACACGCCGCGGAGCTGGGGAGTGGCGTAGATTATGTGGAACGGATGCAGGCAGCGGCCTCGCGGATGTCTATTCTCATCGAAGATTTACTGGCGTTTTCCCTGATTTCTACGCAACGCGAAGCCAGCGATCCGGTTGACCTGAATGTCGTTGTGCAGACGGTACTGAAAGATCTCGAACTAATTAGTACGGAAACGTCGGCGTCCGTTGAAAGGGATGACTTACCAACCATTGCCGGGAATCGCTTTCAATTAGAGCAGCTCTTTCAGAATCTCCTTTCCAACGCACTGAAGTTTAGAAAACCAGGGGTTGCTCCGCACATTCACATCCGGGCACAGCAGATAACTTCCAAGGAATTGCCAATGGGCGTTCGGCCCCTGGGTACGAGTGAAACGTACTACCGGATTTCAGTTGCCGATAACGGAATTGGTTTTGATGACCGCTATCTGGACCGCGTCTTTCAGGTTTTTCAGCGGCTACACAAACGCAGCGATTATGCGGGTACCGGCATTGGTTTGGCCATTTGTGAAAAGGTGGTAGCCAATCATGGGGGCGTAATTACAGCCCATAGCCAGCCTAATCTTGGTTCTACTTTCGAAATCTATTTACCCGTTATTTGAATCAATCGATATGATCCAATAACGCACTCGCTTCCAACTAAAAAAGAATGACGGCTTCTACTCCTGACATAGGGCTGTCATCAGTCCCTTTTTTCTTTACGGTGTCAAGCAACGTTTTAGGTGAACGACGTAGAGCATGAAAGAAAAAACGGTAGAAACTTTTTGCCCCCGGAGCCCACAGCACTGGCGGGACTGGTTACACGAACACCACGCCACCCAGCAATCGGTTTGGCTGTTGTTTTATAAAAAAAAGTCAGGACTACCCACGCTGACCTGGAGTGAAGCCGTGGACGAAGCCCTGTGTTTTGGCTGGATTGATAGCGTACGCAAGCCAGTTAGTGAAGAGGCCTTTCTGCAATTTTTCAGTCGAAGAAAAGCCCGCAGTACCTGGTCGAAAGTAAATAAAGAAAAAATCCGGGTATTGACAGAACAGGGCCTGATGATGCCAGCTGGCTTCCAAAGTATCGAAACCGCCCAGCAAAATGGCTCCTGGACTATTCTGGACGAGGTAGAACAAGGCGTCATTCCTGAAGACTTGCGGATCGCTCTGGAAGAAAAACCCCGAGCCTTCGCCTACTTTTTGCAGTTAAGCAAAACCGACACCCGGAACATTCTACAGTGGCTGGTACTGGCCAGACGAGCCGAAACGCGGAAAAGTCGCATTGCCGAGGTCGTTGAACGAGCGGATCAGCGACTGAAACCCAAGTTCATTCAGGGAACGAAAAAGTAGCGTAAGCAACCATGCCCGATTCCGAATTTACCCGTCTTTCCCGCCTGGTATCTCTTTTGACTCTCCTGCAAAGCAAGCGGCTACTAACGGCCACCGAGCTGGCCCAGCGTTTTTCAGTCAGTACCCGCACCATTTACCGGGACATGCGTACCCTCGAACAGGCGGGCGTACCGCTCGTTACGCTCGAAGGCAGAGGCTACACACTGCTCGAAGGCTACCGATTACCGCCCATTCTTTTCACCCGGGAAGAAGCCATTGCCCTGTTAACGGCGGAAAAGCTGACCCGCCAGCGAACCGACGCACTTACAGCCGAACATTGCCAGACGGCCATGGACAAGCTACGATCCGCCCTGAAACGCAGCGACCGGGATCATCTGGAAACGTTAACGCCGCTCATTGAGGTGCTGGATTCTGCCCAGCCCCTTAGTTATCCCAACGCCTATGAGCCTTTACTAACGGCCATCTCCACGCACCGGGTAGTACATCTGCACTATCAGGCTGCCGAATCCGGAAGTACTTCCATTCGATCGATTGAACCCATTGGGCTGTATCTGAGTCAGCACTGGCATGTGGTTGCGTATTGTCGGCTCCGGCAATCGTTTCGGGATTTTCGGCTCGATCGGATTCAACAGTTAACGCTGGGTACCGAAACGTTTTCGCCCCGTCCAGAAACCTTGCAGGACTACT
>NZ_JBMDWJ010000296.1:0-19246 GCF_048595215.1 Siphonobacter sp. | reverse complement strand
AGTCCGTGTTTTGATCAGCCGCTTTACCCTTCCAATGAACGCTGTTGGTGCTATTACCGAAATCAGATAAGCGATCATTGACTCGCGTAACACTCAAAATAGCAGGCTGACGCAAAAGCTCCTGCTTAAAGGTTTCGTACTTGGAGGCTACCGCTCCTTCCGCCCTTACATAAATCAAATTGTCTTTCTCATAACCCAGATTCTTGGTCTGCATATAATCAAGCTGCCGATACACGACCACGGTACCAATCATCAAAAGAATGGATAGGGTGAATTGAAAAATGACTAAACCCTGCCGAAACGTGAGACCTCCTCCCGTCAAACGGAAGGCACTTTTGAGTACTCGGCTTGGTTGCAAGGAAGATAAATAGAGGGCAGGGTAACTTCCTGAGACCAAGCCTACGAATGCCCAAAGGCCAATTAATACCATCCAGAAAGTCGGGCTGGTTAATGGTAACTCTATTTGTTTTCCGGTCAACGTATTAAAGGCCGGCAAAACCAGAGAAGCAAGTTCAAGAGCTAGTACCAAGGCTGGTAACGCCAATACCAGAGCTTCGCTCAGAAATTGTCCTATTAGCTCGCTTTGACTGGCCCCCATTACCTTCCTTACCCCTACTTCTTTCGCTCGTTTTATGGACCGAGCCGTAGCTAAATTCATAAAATTAATGCAGGCAATCAGCAGGAGAAAGAGGGCCACTACACTGAATAATCGTACGTACTGGATTCGGCCTCCCTTGGCATAACCACTGGACAGATCTGAATACAGATACGCCTTTGATTCCGGCTGCAAAAATAATTCCGTATTAAAACCCGGTCCGATTCCTGGGTGTTTACCCTTCAAAAACGATTTAATCTTTGTCTCAAAAGCGGCCTGATTCGTTCCAGGCTTGAGTAGAATACGCGTCTGAGGGCTACTCGTTCCCCATTCTTTTGCCCAAGCCGTATGATTCATAAAATCAGACCAGCTTACTAAAAAATCATACGTGTCCTCTGCGGCATCACGACCCTTTTCAAATACTGCGGAGACCTGATAATCCCTTTGCTGATCAAGTTGTACCCTTTTACCCAACGCTTGAGTAACCCCTCCGAATAAGGCTTGAGCCATTGCTTGAGAAATGGCAATACTATTGGGAGACTGAAGAGCCGTAGCTGGATTGCCGACTAGCAGTGGGGTATCATACATGCGAAACCAGTCCTCGCCGGCTGATCTACCCAGTAAACGCACCGTTTTTTCGTCAACCTGTACCAAGTGTGGCTCCTCCCAGGTCAAGCCCGCTGCGTATACGACCTCGGGAAATTGTTGCTTAAGCTCAGCAGGGAGTAATGCAGGAGTTCCGGCAGCGGCACTGATTTCACCATTACGATCATGACGCTCGTAAACACGGTACAAATGAGAAGCGTTTTTATAGTGCTTGCCGATGCTGCATTCATCTTGTACCCATAAGTAGATGAGCAGACTACTAGCCATCCCCAAAGTCAGACCAATCACGTTAATGATTGAAAAGACCCTATTTCGGCTTAGGGTTCGTTTGGCAATTTTAAAATGGTTAACCAACATAGAGGTCGTAGTCTAAAACTTCGCAAGAGGACGCTTTTCAATCGAACCGATGAAACGAGTTGCCTCTACATGCTGAAGCGTAATACCTGAAGACTTCGCATGAATGAGGCACCTTTATAAAGAATACGTTTAAAACTATGCCTACTCGCACAGTCAGACATAATCTACTGATAACCAATAAATAAAATAAATAAGATGTTCAAAAACGTACAATTCCTGTTCACTTTTGAACATTTATAATTTTAGTTGTCGCCCGTACCATTCCGCTCTGCGTAACCATGAACACTACGGACCAGGATCAGGTACGCGAGCAACTAAGTACCATCATCAGAACCAATAGTAATTCGTGTACCACGATCTTTCTGCCCTTTCACACCAATTTGGATCGTTTTATTGAATGGCTTTCCTACCCAGGTGATCAAACCCCCTTCGATCACGTGCTATAACACAAGCTCGTACTAAAAGTAGTAGCATCCGACAGCAGATCCTCGGTTGAAGGTTCCGTAGGCCTGGGTTGTAGCTCACCCCTGCTCTCATTTACCGCCATTTGTCCACCTATGCCCGTTCTTTGTTAAACAAAAGACGGTTGAGGCATCAGTAGTTTTGCCAGCAAAAAAGCGACTATGGCCAATCTTCTTAAAAAAGCAGCGTCGGGTTTAATGGAAAAAATGCTTACTCCGGCTCAGGTGGTTAGCGTCCGGGCCTGGCAACCATCCACCTTGCATGAAATTGTCATTCATACTCCAACCGTTGCCATGGAAAAGTGGGAGAGTATCAAACGTTTCAAGTGTCAGGTTGAAACACTTACGTACCGCGATTATACACCCGCCGAATGGGACGTTGACACCCGACAATGTACCTTCTACATCGAAACTGGGCATGCGGGGGCTGGCAGTCGCTGGGCCCGGCAACTCAAAGCAGGTGATACCATTTTGCTGAGCCTCGCTCATGCGGCTCCTCTGCCCGAAAAGCCGGGAAAAATCCTTTGTCTGGGAGACGCCAGTGCCTTGGGCCACTTTTTGAGCTTGCGGCAACTCACAAACCGTGAAAATTATCCCATGCAAGGCTGCGTCCTGCTCACGGATGACTACGCGTTTCCGGCCTCCTGGCAGTACCCCGAATTCGAGTTTAGAGTAAAAACTAGCGGCAACGGACAGGCGGAGCTGGAACAATGGCTTCAAACGCAGTCGTTACAAGCGTACACCAGCATTTATATTGCCGGAAATATTCCGCTGGTACAAAGCCTGCGAAAAAAACTAAAAGCCATGCCGGACGTGCAAGCCAAAATTTACGCACACGGATTTTGGTCCTGACTACAGCCATGACCCAGGAAACCATAGCCCTTTACTCGCTCATTGAAAGCCTTTCGGGTGTTGAGATTGAGTCGTTCTCCTTTGATGAAATCGAGGTACTTGCCCAGGATCGAAGCATGCTTCCTCACCGCCATGATCACTACTGCTGCTTTTTGCTGGAACGGGGAGCGGTCAATTTTAGCATTGATTTTCAGGAAATGGAAGTCGGTACGTCGAGCTTATTAATCTCCTGTCCTGGCCAAGTCCACCAGCTGGGTTATGCCCAGCAGGCTCACGGCTGGATGCTGGCCTGCGATGCGGCCCTGATTGAACCCAAAGCCCGCACCGTGATCGATCAGGCTTTTTCCCGAATCGTACTCATGCGTCTGGATGCGTTCAGTCTGGATTGGTTCATTCATCTGTTTAAACTTATCCATACGCGAGTACACGCGGAGCAACCCGAACGTTTTCAGGCTCAGCTTTTGCAACATTTATTGAATGCCTTTTTTTACCAGGCCGCTCATCTCTTTCAGACCCAGGAAGAGCAACGCATTCAGCAGCATACCCTGCGAAGCGTTGACCTGTCAAAAAGATTTCAGCAACTGGTAAAAGAACATTTCCTGAACCTGAAAAGACCCGCCGATTACGCCGCGATGCTCAACATTACGGTGAGTTATCTAAACGATACGGTAAAATCAGTTACGGGCTTTCCTTCGACGTATTTTATTCAGCAGGAGGTGATTCAGGAGGCCCAACGACAGCTTTTCTACACGACGCAAAGCGTCAAGGAAATTGCCTATGGCCTGGGTTACGAAGATGGAAAATACTTCACCCGTTTGTTCAGTAAGGTCGTTGGCAAGTCCCCCACGGATTTCCGGAAAATACACGTTTCCGTTTAAGCCTTTCAGTATTAGATACCACCTTTACAGTAGTACCAAACCCACTTAGCTATGAAATTTCTAATCATCGGAGACATCCAGGCGGAAGATTCGCTAACGTTTGAAGTAGCGGATTATCTGTGGAATAAGGGTAATGAAATTTATCTACAAAGCTTGGATGCCGACCGGTCCGACACAGGAACACCGGGGTTAGAACTTTCGGATGCTGTGGTCATCGTTCAGCCCGCGTTAGCTAATGTAAGCTTAGCATACCCATTTCTTACCCCGGACCTCTCTGAAGGCAACCACACGCCTGCTTCCCGTACCGAAGGCTCTTTATCGATTCAGCAGATTTTTAGCCAGCAAAAACTGGTTTTTCTCTTTTCGCACAACGGTATTTTCTCGAATCTGCGGTCTGATGTATCCCGGATTCATAAAATCTTCACGTACCCGGAATTAAACCAAACCGCCCTTTTCCAATTTTTTGCCTGGTGTAAAACGCTTGTCCTTTTTGCTTAAATACCTGACTGTTGTAGTACGATCTGCCTGATCGGACTCAAGTTTAAAAGAGTAGCTTGGAAGTACTGGCGGACGATCCAACTCCTTCCTACTCATTCAGGCTACTCTTTTTGCCTCGGAATAAAGCTTCTACCCGAGTCAATGAATCTTCCCTGAGCATGATTTATTCAATGGGCTGAATCGTAATTTCCCCTTCCAGTCCGGAGGGCAGAGGCTTCCAGTCTTTGGCCGTAAACAGGCCGTCTTTGCCCACGTTTTCTTTGAGCCGGGCCGGAAAGTTGGTGTTATAAAACTTCTTGTACGTCCCACCCTGTCTGTCCAGACTAATAATTCGGTTAGCCATGCCATTGGCCACTTTGATTTCCAGCGTATTACTGGCTTTTAACCAGCGTTCATCCAGCACCACCTGCTGCTCATCTTCCAATAAGGTACCCACTGATGTTCCGTTTACCAGCACTTCGGCACTGCCATAAAGTTTGCCCAACTGCAACAGCCAGCGTTTGGCCGGGCCTTCGGGTTTAGTAAACGTAGTTTGGTAACGAGCCAGTCCCGAAAACTCCTGTAATTCAGGTTGGTTGATCTCCGTCCAGGGTTTTAATGTAGTTAGTTCTAACTCTGCGGGTAAGTTTGGGCCGCCTTCCATAAAGTGTACCTTCCAGGGACCCTGCAGAGCTATTTTCGCTCCGGCTGTTTTGTAATAGGGAAAGGGTGTTCCCGTCCGTTGGGTAGGTGCCGTTTCCAGGATCAACGAGGCTCCAGCGGCCAGTTGAACCCAAACGTTTCCGTTTTGCAGGCGGGCGAGTCCCTTATCGCCCGTATACGCATCGTACAAAGCAACCGAGGCGGCCTTGGTCGAAAGCGGCAACCAGCCTTCCCAAGCCTTTTTATTCGTATTCAGGATAAAGTACAAGGTCTTTGGCCCAATTATCCGGCGGCTAAACTGAATACCCTCGGCTACCATGGCTTCCCGCCGTACCCGAGCCTGCTCGAGTAACTTGCTCAAATCATTACCCAGTAACACCCGCCCTTTACCCCAGACGGCTTGCTGACCAGTCTCCGATTTCGACCATTGTAAAGCCGCGAAGCCTTCGTCAAATGCCTTTTGCTGGCTTTCGTGCTGGGACAGGCCCGGCACCCGCTCGGGCCGGTTTTTATAAAAGATGACCGTGGCTCCGTTGTGTACGAGTTGCAGCAGGGCTTTCTGCGTAGCCAGGGGCAGGTAACGAACGGCGGGTAAGACGAGCGTCTGGTAGCGGCCTCCTTTACTAAGCAGTTGATTTTGCTGGGTTTGTAACGTCAGGATTTGTTTATCCGAGATATAGTCGAAAGCGTAACCTTTCGCCTGCATTTCTTCGGCACTGGCTTCAAAAACGGTACCCTTGAAACCCTTCTCCATGCCATCAAAGTGTTGCAGCAACTCGCGACCGGGCTCGTTGTATTTATCGGCTAGCGGATAATACAGCAGGACATCGTTATTCGCCCGACCCTGCTGAAGAAAGGACTGTGACCGGGCAATGTACTGGTTCAGCGTTGGGAAATGGTGCCAGAAGGGATTGGTCGGCTGAAAATGGACGGCCGCGTAAAACAACCAGCCCGGCCAGGGGTCGGTACTCGGCGAATATTCAATGCCGTGGTAAAACAGGTGATTCACTCCACCCAGAAAATACAGGTCGGTTGCCCGCTTGACATCACCCAGCGTGGAGACAAAGTGCTCATTGAGCCAGGTAGCCGCCTCGCAGGAAACCAGCGTTTTGCCCGTTACATGAGCAGCCGAGGAAGCGAATTTAAAACGAAAAATATCACGGCCTTCTGTCTCGGGAATATCGGAGGTGGCGTATAAATCCAGAATGTTGGCGGGTGAGCCGTGGGACTGATTGCGAATGGGATAACCTCGCTGATTCGCCCATTTTCGCCAGGCCGCCGTATAATTTTCCTGCAATAATTCACTGATGGTCAGTCGGTAATCGTATAAAACGCCGAGTTGGTTTTCGCCCTTCTCCAATAAATCGAAGAGGTGTTCTTCCAGGGCATAGCCCCGCCGTTTCCTGAATTCGGCAAAGAATTCCGGCGTCCAGTTGGATTGACCCCGGGCATCGTCCACCTCGTAGGAATCATTGAACATCGCTCGTAAGCCGTTCAGCGTATAGCCCTTGAATGCCTGATCGAAGTGACTCAGGTACCGATCCGTCGCGGCCTTCGAGAAGTGATCGATGGCGTAACCTTCCCCACCGGGGGCTGCCCGTTCGACCATCTTTCCGTGCATACCTTCAAAGAGGGCTAACAGTTTCCAGTTTCCGGCGGGTGCCTGCCAGTTGAGGGTACCACTGGCATCGATTTTACGGGTCAGATCCAGCGTGGTACCCCGCTGATTGCGTGCCACCAGCCGCTGGGCTTTGAGCTGAGTGGGGTACTGAATCTGATCCAAAGCCAGCTCCTGCAAATTGGTATTAGCGGATAAAGGGGCTTTTACCTGCGACAAGTCCAGTTTCGTCGGATTCGCCGTTCGAACGAATCCGGGTACGGAGTAAAGCACTTTTTCCGACAGGCGTTGTCCTTCTTTGAGTTCGTAGGTTTGGTGATACACGGTTTTGGCAGCATCTTTCTCGCTAACCCAAGGCCCACCAAAGGGCCAGCCCGAGCCCTGCGACATATCAATCCCCAGATTCAGGCGTTTGGCTTCCTGGAGGGTATACGTTAAAGCTCCCATCCATTGCGGACTTAAATAGGGCAGAAAATCTTTTTCGTAGCCCTTCACCCCGTAAATCGGCACAATTTCGAGTCCGCCCAACCCGGCTTTCTGGTAAGTTTCCAGAGCTTTGCGAAGTTCCTGATTCTTGACGGCACTGCCCTCCCACCACCAGCGGGACCAGGGTTTATGCTGAGAGGTAATCTCCGGCCAGTTCACCTGAGCCTGACTGGATCCAGCGACACTCAGGAAGCAGGTCAGTATGCAGGCAGATAGTGTCGTTTTTTTCATAGGCAGTTTCTTCGTGGTACCGGAATTCGGGCATGCGGGTACGTTACTAGAGTGATCTGTTTTTACGGGACTGTACCCCTACAGACAACAGACCCTTATACCAAAAATGATACTAACTTTCCTCTCTATACGTTTTAAGATCCAACAAATTTTTCCTGGGATTTACCGAAGCGTTTGGGCAGGGATTTGTTTTAACTAGTGGGTATGCACTTCGTATAACGATACCTTACTTCTCGGCCGTTCCGAAAGGAAATAAAGCCGAGGGAACGTGCGACTGGTGCATTAACTGAGCCAGTTCTTTGGCTTTATCAGGATGTTTCAGGGCCAGATTAGTAGTTTCGCCGGGATCTTTCGATAAATCGTAAAGTTCAACCGGACCATTCGGCTGAGTCCCCGCGTTTAACCGTATGGCTTTCCAGTTGCCCTGGCGAACGGCTTGCTTGCCATTTTGTTCGTGAAACTCCCAGTACAGGTAACTATGCTGAGGCTGCTTGCCACGCCCCGTTAACGTCGCCGCAAACGAAAGCCCATCAATGCCTTGGGGAGCATTTGTACCCGCCAGTTCACCGAACGTGGGTAATAAATCCCAGAAGGCTCCGAGGTAGGCACTCGACGAACCCGCTTTGATCGTACCGGGCCAGTAGGCCACAAACGGTTCCCGAATGCCTCCTTCGTACAGATCTCGCTTGTACCCCCTGAAAGGTCCGTTGCTATCGAAAAAATCCGGATCGGCTCCGCCTTCGATGTGGGGTCCGTTATCACTGGTAAAAATGATGAGGGTATTCTTATCCAACCCTTTTTCCTTCAGTTTAGCTACGATCTGCCCCACGTACCAATCCAGCCGGGCCACCATGGCCGCAAAGGTAGCGTGTGGGTAGGGCTGCGAAGTGTATCCGCCGCGGGTCGCATCGTTTCCGTAAGCATTGCCCACGTAGGATTTTTCGGGAAACTTGCCTTTATAGTACTGGAACAGACTGTCGTCGGGAACCAGCAATTCGGCGTGGGGCAGAATGTAGGGCAAGAACAGGAAAAAGGGTTGGTCGTTGGACTGAGCCTCGACAAAGTCCAGTGCTTTGGCCTGAATCAGATCAGGAGCGTACTGCTTCGTTTGGCGAAGGTTCTCATTGGCTTCCAAAACAATCTTCCGGTCATTTTCCCAGAGATGGTTGGGATAGTATCGATGGGCCAGCGTTTGACAGTTATAGCCGTAGAAGGCATCAAAGCCCTGACGATTCGGGTCGCCAACGGAGCCCGTGGGTCCCAGACCCCATTTACCAAACGCCCCAGTTTTATACCCCGCCTGTTGCAATACTTCAGCCACGGTTACGACCGAGTCGGCGATGGGTTCCTGCCCCTCGGGCAATACGCCCTTGTTGCCCCGGATGTACGTATGCCCCGTGTGATGGCCCGAAATGAGGGAAGACCGCGAGGGAGCACAGACGGAGGTACCGGCGTAAAACTGCGTAAACCGCATGCCTCCCGCTGCCAGTCGATCAAGGTTGGGCGTTTTGATCTTCTTCTGCCCGTTAAATCCTACGTCGCCGTAGCCCAGATCGTCCGCAATAATAAAGACGATGTTGGGCCGGGGAGCTTTTTGAGCCCGAACCATCGAAGCAAAGGACAGTATAAGTATAACCGTATAGCTGAAGGCAAATCGCATGACAAAGAGTTTTGAAACAGGTCTGAAAAAGACGCTAAAACGGTGGGGTACTCCCTTACTCAAGCCGTAGAAAGCACGCTGAAAGCTCGTGACAACCGTTCATTGATTCAAACGGGCAGAAAGACCCAACAAAACCTATTAATCTACTAAATTGATAGGCAAATAAAAGCAGATAAAAAGACTGAGGCAACTTTTTTAACATTCAATGGCGAACAAGCCACGTTCAGACAATAACTTATTAATGGTTATCAATACATTATATGATCTAAACTCAATATCTACTTTAGAAAAAGCAACAAAAAATCCTCCGTTAGAAACGCTTAGTGTACATCGGAGAAGGAATGTCGGTTGAAAGCAAAACGACTGCTTTAGGATTTGGTACCTATAGCGGCGGTAGACTGAGCAGAGGTACTAATACTCAAAAAAGAAAGAGGATGCATTCCAACAGAGTGGAAAAGAAACGATACGATTTCATCAGGTTTTCCGGTAAAGTTGAATACATGCCTGATTACTTTGCGTCCGGAAAAAGTTACAAAAGCAGCCTTGTTTGCTAGTAAGAATACGCTTAGCCCGTATTTTTACCTTATAACCATAAACCTTACGTACCGCCTATTCATTGGTTCAATACTGGATTTAACTCTCCCTTATCTACACAACAGTTAGTTATATCCTTCATTAATCAACTTTCTTAAAAACGTACAAAGGTCCGTCCACCATTCGGTTATCTAACCTAAGTTGATTATCTCCACAAAGTGAAATTTCCCCATTACTTAAAAACAATACCCTTCTATCATCGGATTGCTTTTTTTTGAGCGTACTCAAATACACCGTTGGTTTTAGTGATCGTAAATTGAAGCGTTTGTACCGTTGAATCGTTCTTAAAAACGACCATAGACTGATCCTGAGCCAGTTTTATCTGAATATCGTCTTCGATTAAAGTAGTTTGGTTAGTCCAACCCGATTGATAAGAGACCAGAGCCCATTTCCCTTGGGCGTCGCTTAGTAGGGCATCCACACTTTCGTAGGTATTCTTACAGACCGCTTCTGGCTCATCTTTTTGGCAGGCACTGAAGATCCACACCAGTGCATACATCGCTACTAATGCTACGGGTACTGAGAGCAGTCGTTTCATAGGAAAATTGGTTTGTTACTTAGCTCAGACACGTCCATACAACCTATAGTTGGCAAAGCGGAAGTAAATATTTTTGTACTGCCTGAATCCTTCTTCAAACTAGACGAATGAGTCAGCGTTCTTTCCGACTGAGTAGGCCGTTTGACAGACTGGGTAACAAAAAGGAATCCTACCTTTGCGGCCTATCTATATTTGCTGCATTAAAAATGCAATCAAAGTGAAACACTTCCCATTCTTGAAAAACGATACGCTGCTGGTGGTGCTGTTGGGTACGCTCATAACCTTAGCTGGTTGCCATTCCTCCGCGGAAAACCAAACCACGCAGGCCGCGGCCCCGCAACGACGCAACGTACTAACCCTCCAGGAACGTTCGGTAACCCTTCATAAAGAATACCCCGCCCGCATTGAAGGCAAAGTCAACGTCGACATTCGTCCGCAGGCGGAAGGCTATCTGGAGAAAATTTACGTCGAAGAAGGAGCGTTTGTGCGGGCGGGTCAGCCGCTGTTTAAAATTGCCGATGCTCCCTACCGCGAAGCCCTGCATACGGCTCAGGCCAACTTGGGAGCCGCCCAGGCGGAATTGAAAAAAGCCACGCTGGAGGTTGAAAAATTCACCGAACTCAGTCAGAACCGGGTCACCTCCGAGTTTCAGCTGAAAACGGCCAAAGCCGCGTATGAAACGGCCAAGGCCAATGTGGCTTTGCAGCAAGCCGCCGTCGCTACGGCTCAGATCAATCTGGGCTTTACCCTGGTCAAAGCTCCGGTTAGCGGCTACATTGGCCGGATTCCCAAACGCCTGGGTAACCTGGCTTCACGCAGCGATACCGAACCCATGACGACGCTTTCGGACATCAGTCAGGTCTACGCCTACTTTTCGATGACCGAGCAGGACTTTCTCCAGCTTAGCCGCAGTTCCACGCAGTCACTCAGCGAAACCCTCCAAAAGTTGCCGAACGTACAGTTGGTACTCGCCGATGGTAAGCCCTTCGAGCAGCCCGGCAAAGTACAGATGGTGGACGGAAAATTTGACACGGGCACGGGTAGTATCAGCGTTCGGGCGGCGTTTTCCAACCCCCGATATCTGCTGCGTTCGGGTAATACGGGTCGCATTGTGCTGCCCGAAACCCGGCAGAATGTCATCCTGATTCCCACACAGGGCGTCGCTGACATTCAGGACCAGCTCTACGTTTTCCGTCTGACCCAGGATAACCACGCCGAGCGGGTACCGATTGAGGTCAACGGAAAAAGCGGCGATAACTATGTGCTGGTTAAAGGCGTCAAGGTTGGGGACCGGATCATCGCCAAAGACGCCGGAATGGTCACGGAAGGCGAACAGGTCCAGCCCGTTCAGTAAATGATGTAGTGCAGCCGGTACCCTTACCGGCGTATTCTTTCCCGATATGCTTCAAAAAATTATTCATAGGCCCGTACTGGCCACGGTCATCTCCATTGTACTGGTGCTGCTGGGACTTATTTCCCTGACGCAGCTGCCGGTCATGCAGTTCCCCGACATTGCCCCGCCTACCATTTACGTATCCGGTCTTTACCCCGGTGGAAACAGTGAAAGCGTGACGCGTTCGGTGATCACGCCTCTGGAAGAATCCATCAACGGCGTGGAAAACATGCAGTACATCAAGTCTACGGCGGGTAGCGATGGTTCCTTTTCCATTCAGGTCATCTTTAATCAGGGTACGAACCCCGATCAGGCGGCCGTAAACGTACAGAACCGGGTGGCTCAGGTGAACAGTCAGATTCCCGCGGAAGTAATTCGGGCGGGGATTACGACCATCAAACAGCAGAACAGTAACATCATGTTCTTTAACGTGATGAGTCAGGATTCGGCCAAGTTTAACGAGCTTTTTCTTCAGAACTACGCCAAAATTAACCTGGTACCGGCACTTAAGCGGATCAAAGGGGTAGGAAACGTGCAGATTTTCGGGAGTAAGGACTACTCGATGCGAATCTGGCTGAACCCGCAAAAGCTGACGGTAAACAACCTCGTTCCACAGGATATTGAAACCGCCATTGCCAACAGTAGTCTGGAAGCTTCGCCGGGAAAACTGGGTGAAGAATCGAAGGCTCCCCTGCAATACATTGTCAAATACAAGGGCAAACTCAACAAGCCCGAAGAGTTTGAACACATCATTCTGAAAGCCAAACCCGACGGATCGTTACTCCGGCTTCGGGATGTGGCCCGCATTGAGTTCGGTTCCGCTTTTTACGACAGCGATAACAAAGAAGACGGCAAGCCAGCCGTTACCCTGGCCATTCAGCAGGTCAGCGGCTCCAATGCCAATGAAATTGAAATTGCCGTTCGTAAAACCCTCGATGAAAGTAGTAAACGCTTTCCCAAGGGCGTGCAGTACGACATCATTCAAAGCGTGAAAGAACGCCTCGATCAATCCATCGATCAGGTGAAGCAAACGCTGGTGGAGGCCTTTATCCTCGTATTTATCGTCGTCTTTCTGTTTTTGCAGGACTGGCGGTCTACGCTGATTCCGGCGATTGCCGTGCCCGTGGCCATTGTGGGTACCTTTTTCTTTTTGCAGATCATCGGCTTTTCTATCAACGTACTGACGCTTTTTGCCCTGGTACTGGCCATTGGGATTGTCGTGGATGATGCCATTGTCGTGGTAGAAGCCGTTCACGCCAAAATGGAAAAAGAACACCTGGAGCCCGAACAGGCTACGGTTTCAGCCATGCAGGAAATTACGGGAGCCATTTTATCGATTACCATGGTGATGGCGGCCGTATTCCTTCCCGTAGGCTTTATGAACGGTCCGGCGGGGATTTTCTACAAGCAGTTTGCCTTTACGCTGGCGAGTGCCATTCTGATTTCAGCCGTTAACGCCCTGACGCTGAGTCCGGCCCTGTGTGCCCTGTTTCTGAAAAATACGCACGGTCAGACGCCCAAGCAGAATTTCAGTCAACGCTTTGTGACAGCCTTCAACGCAGGTTTCGACAACCTGACGTCCAAGTACATCCGCAGCATCCAGTTTCTCATTGCCCGCAAATGGGTGGGGATTGCCGCCTTGGCTCTAGTTACTGGTCTGGCCTTTTTCCTGATGAGCCGGGCACCCAAGGATTTCGTACCCAACGAAGACGATCGCTTCATTGTCTATTCGCTTTCCTTACCGCCGGGCACCAACCTGAAATTCACGACTGCCGCTATTCGCCGCATCGATCAGGCCGTTAAGAAAATGCCGGAAGTAGAATCCGTGACGAGCGTATCCGGCTTTAACCTGCTGAGTAACAGTGCCGGTCCCGCCTACGCCGTCGGCTTCATTCGCCTGAAAGCGATTAAGGATCGTGGAGAAATTCAGGATATGAACGAGATTATCGAAGCCATGAACCAGCGGCTGGCCAACGTGAAGGAAGGAGATTTCAGTCTTTTCCGCTCGCCTCCCGTGGAAGGTTTTGGTAGCGTAAACGGCTCGGAACTTGTGCTACAGGATAAGACGGGCGGTGAACTAAGCAGCTTTAATACCCAGGCTCAGCAAATCATTGGAGCCCTGAATCAGGACCCAACCATTGGGGCAGCGTTCACCACCTTCCGCAGTGACTTCCCACAGTTTGAGGTGATTGTCGATGAGGATAAAGCCTACCAGCTGGGTACTACGCCCCGCGAGGTCATGACGACGCTACAACTCTTCTACGGCGGTGCCCAGTCGAGTGATTTCGTTCGCTTCGGAAAATTCTACCGAGTGAACGTCAAAGCCGAAGGCCAGTTCCGGATGGATGAAGAATCCCTAAATCAGGTCTTTGTCAAAAATGCCAGTGGTCAGATGATCCCGATTGGTACGCTGGTTCGCTTAAACAAGGTATACGGCCCCGACGTGGTCAACCGCTACAACTTGTTTAACAGCATTACCGTCAATATTCTGGCGAAGGAAGGTTACAGCAACAGCCAAAGCATGGACGCCACCGAGCGTATTCTCCAGGCGAAATTACCCGCGGGCTACGGCTACGAATGGAGTGGGCTGAGCCGGGAAGAAAAAGAATCCGCGGGCCAGATGGTACTCATATTTGGTATGTGTGTGGTGTTCACCTACTTCCTGCTGGCGGCTCAGTACGAGAGCTATCTGCTGCCCCTGGCCGTTATATTATCCATTCCGACGGGTTTGCTGGGCGTGTATCTGGCCATCGGCATGGCGGGTATTACCAACAACATTTACGTGCAGATTGGACTGATCATGTTGATTGGATTGCTGGCTAAAAATGCGATTCTGATCGTTGAGTTTGCCCTCAAAGCCCGACAATCGGGTCTGGGTATTGTGGAGGCAGCCGTGGAAGGAGCCCGGCAACGTTTCCGCCCCATCTTGATGACTTCGCTAGCCTTTGTGGCCGGTTTGATTCCGCTGATGTTTGCGACGGGGTCCTCCGCCGTAGGGAACCGTTCCATCAGTACCAGTGCGGCGGGAGGAATGATCACCGGAGTCCTACTGGGACTGCTGATTATTCCACTCCTGTTTGTCCTTTGCCAATCTTTACAGGAAAAAATAAGCCGGAAACGCTCCCGGCCCCAGCCTGTACACGCGTAGAAAAGCCAGGTTAACGATAGATGAGTAGTAAGCTCCGGCCCGTTTTTGCTGGCCTGTGAGGCGGGTTCGGGGTTTGCTTCCATCAACATTTCCCTTATCTAATCGATTGATTAGCACATGAAAGCCTTTTATTCCATAGTACTCGTGTTTGTTCTGCTTACCGCCTGCCGGGTGAGTAAGGATTTCAAACGCCCCGATACCCAGACGCCCCGGCAGTTTCGCAACGATCAGCCCGCCGATTCCAGCCTGGCTACGCTGCCTCACCTCCGGGATTTTTTCGCCAATCCCCTGCTTCAGGCGTTGATTGATACAGCCCTGACGTCCAATAATGATTTGCGAATTGCCATTAAAAACATTGAATACGCTCAGACTACGTTGAGGCAGGTAAAACTCAATTACCTGCCCGATCTGAACGCCCAATTGCAGGTGAGTCGCAACCGAACGGCCCGGAACAGCTTCGCGGGTTTAGGGAATGAAGCTTTTATTGGTACGCTAAATGTCAGCGACTTTAGTCTGAATATGGGCCTGAACTGGGAAATTGATCTCTGGGGACGGGTTAGACGACAAAAAGAACAAGCCTTGTCGGATTTGCTTCAAAACGAAGCAATCAAACGTGGCGTACAAACGCGGCTGGTGGCTGATGTAGCCAGTGGGTTTTACAATTTATTGATGCTGGATGAACAGCTCAAAATTGCCGTCCATAGTCAGGAGTTGAGTGACTCTACCGTACGCATTACGAACATCCAGTACCGCGTCGGAGAAGCGACCCAACTGGCCATTCAGCAGGCTAAAGCTCAACTGGAAGCCACCAAGCAACTGATTCCGCAAATCCAGCAAAGCATTATTCAACAGGAAAACGCCTTGAGTCTGCTCTGCGGGCAGTACGCCAAAGGAATTCTACGTCAGGTACATACCGGTCCGGAATTTACGATTAACCCCAAAGGTGGTTACGAGGTGTCGCTACTGGCGGCCCGACCCGATATTCACGCGGCCGAATACGCCCTTCGCTCGGCCAATGCCCGGCTGGGTATTGCTCAAACGGCCCTGTACCCTCGCTTACTCATTACCGCTCAGAGTGGTCTTACTTCCTTCCAGGCTTCGAACTGGCTGAGTGTGCCGGGATCGTTTTTCTGGAATATTGCCGGAGGACTTACTCAGCCTATCTTCCAGCGTCGCCAGCTGAGGACCCAGGTGGAGCAGGCTCGTATTGATCAGGAACGGGCAGCCATTACCTTTCAACAGGCCGTACTCACGGGTTACATGGAAGTATCGAATGCCCTGGTAGCCAACCAGAAACTCGAAGAACAGATTGCATCGGCCACCAACCGGCGACAAGCCCTCGAAGAAGGCATTGGCTCAACGGAGCTACTGTTTAAAAATGGTATGGCGAATTATCTGGAAATTATTACCGCCCAAAGTAATTACTTGCAGTCCCGACTGGCCGTCACCCAACTAGAACGCGAAAAAGCCAGTGCTACCATTGAGCTCTACCGAGCTTTGGGCGGTGGCTGGCGTTAATTCCAAGAAGCGTATGCCTGGCACTCCTTTGCATCTGGATCGTCGTACCTACAAACGGTACATTCGACTCGCCCTGACTCCCGTAGTCATGCTGGCTATTCACGTGCTGTACTACCTCATTAATCCGGAAAGTTCGCTCTGGAATATTGGGAGTACGCTCGTCTGCAAACAGTGGGCGACGGATCTGACCATCACCTTCCTGTTTTGCTGGCTGCTGATTGAAGTGAGTATCGGTATTGCCGACGGACTGGAAGGCTGGTTCCCCTGGTCCAGCTCACCGCTCCTGCGGTTTGTGGTTCAGACCGTCTGTACACTACTGGCTAGTGTGATCATTCTGTTGATCGAGGATCAGGTATACGCCTGGATTTATCCGGAAACGCCCACGCCCAAAGAAGTACTGGAAGCCTGGCAGTTTCTAGTCGTCAATCTGATTGTAGCTCTGATGGTGAGCACCTATCATACGGGTTATTATCTGTTAAACCGCTGGAAAACCACGCTGGAAGAAGCGGCCGAGCTGAAAGTAAAGACGCTGGAACTGAAAGAAATGGCCCTGCAGGCGGAGTTACAATCGCTCAAGCTTCAGCTCGATCCGCATTTCCTTTTTAACAACTTCAGTACCTTATCCGAACTGATTCTGGAAAATCCATCTAAGGCTTCCCTTTTTCTGGATAAACTGGCCAAGGTGTACCGCTACATGATTCAGAACATGAAGCAGGATTTAGTACCCCTGAAGGACGAGATTGCCTTCGTCAAAGCGTATCAATATCTGATTGGCATCCGGCACGGGCAGCAGGTGCTGATTGAACTGGATCTCAATCCGACACTAGGTCATAAGTGGATTCCACCCATTTCCATTCAGCTATTGATTGAAAATGCCATCAAGCACAACCGGGCAACCCTAGCCGAACCCTTAACTATTCGTATCAAACAAGTGGGCAATCGCCTGTGCGTGACCAACAACATCCAGCCCTTTCCGACGCCGCTGCCCTCTTCGGGTTTAGGACTGGAAAACATCAAGAATCGGTATCGCATTCTTTCCAGTCAGGTACCAATGGTAAACGCCGATGGTCAGCACTTCTGGGTAGAACTCCCCTTATTTGATTTTCCCCACGCCCCGCAATCCAGTCTTAGCCTGAGCACTACGTACGAATGAATACGAGCCTTTTGTCCTGTTTGATTATTGAAGACGAACAAGCCAATGTGAACCGTCTGATTCGACTGCTGCAAAGCCTCCGCCCAAATCATCAGGTACTGGCGGTATTGGGTACCGTTAGCGAAAGCGTAGCCTGGCTGAAAACGCAGCCGAAACCTCCGTTAATTTTTATGGATATTCGGCTGGCGGATGGCATTTGTTTCGACATTTTCTCGCAGGTACCCGTCAGTAGCCCTATTGTTTTTACGACAGCCTACGATGAGTACCTGATGATGGCCTTCAAGGTTACCAGCATTGATTATTTGCTAAAACCCATTGACGCCGATGAATTAGCCCAGGCCCTGGATAAGTTCGATCAGCTGCACCCTACCCAACCCACCACCGACCCGGCTACGCTTTATGCCGAGTTTCTGGCCTTATATCAGAAGCAGATGAAACCATCCCGACAGCGGTTTTTGCTACCCTACCGCGACGGCTACACGACGTTACTGGTGGAGGATATTGAGTTCTTTTTCTCGGAGGCCAAGCTCACCTTCGCCCACACGAAAAGCGGTGACAAAACAATGATTCCGCATACGCTCGAAGAGCTGGAAATTGATTTAAATCCGCAGCATTTCTTCCGGGCCAATCGCCAGTACATTATTCACGTAGGCAGTATTCGAAGTATTCATAATTACTTCAATGGCAAGCTGAAAGTACAAATCGGCACGTACGAACCGCTGGATATTATCATTAGTAAGGACAAAGCTCCTTCATTTAAGCATTGGCTGAATCAATGATATTACTGAAGTTAACGTATGGATACTTTTGGTTTCATGACATACAGTAGAACTGTCTAATTTATTTGAGTTCACCCAGGTAAAAGGCGAGGTTTAAACCGAAAAAAGAACGTTTGGCGTTTACATTGCCAAAAGCTGTCAGACCGATTGCTAAATCTTTTCCTCCCGTAATAAATCGAATTTCGGTAGGCAAGCCAATGGTCGTATAGTCCAGGCTTTCGTACACATTATTTCCGTAGAGTAATGGATCGGAAACGTAGTATTTATAAGCCCCACGATCAGTACCCCATACCGCACCTACACCCGCCGAAAAACGAAACTTCCCCACTTTGTAGCCGTAGAGTAAACCTACATCCCCCACTTTAATTAGGGGTGTTAGGCTTTCCTCTTCGAAAAGTCCCAGATTATACGCACAACGGAGGGTAACGAGCGTTGGTTTTTTTTTAAACTCGTAAGCAACGGCCCCCGTTAGATTAGCAAATTTGGTTTGCCCGACGGCACCTCCACCGGCCAGGGATAACCAAAATCCGTCCCGGGACGGAAGTCCCCCGGTACGTCCGTTCTGGGTACGGTCCTGTGCATACGCTTTCCCAGTAAAAGCCGTAACGAAGAAAAGAAGCCCTACGTAAAAAGTAGATTTAATCATTGGATGGGTTGGTGAACTGAATCGTATTAATGAATGAATTTTAAAAGGTACACCCGATTTTACCCGTAAGGTAACCTTTCTGTTGCATGCCTAACAGGCCCACGGAGGCGAGTATACGGCTTTTACCTTTAAGTCGATAACTAGCACCCAAACCCGTTTCAAATAGAAAGGTAGCCGTACCCCCTTCGTACTGATTCCAGAAATGAGAATAGCCGGGATTCAGGTAAAAATACGGTGTGAAACATTTAGTAGAAAAGTCTGCCCGCAGGTCGGCAAAAGCCATCATACCCTTGATTCCCGCGATTCGGGCGTAACTAAGTCCCAAGCCCGTATGAATGATTTCTTTAAAAACCCAGCCGTTTACGGAAGTCAGGCGAAATCCGTTCGCTTGTGCGGGCAGGTAATATCCTTTCCAGTCCGAACCGGCATCAACCGTACGTCCATGGATGAAATAAGTAAGCTTTTCAACGAACAAACTGGATTCAAATCGGGACGTCCGCTGGGCGTAAGACAGGGAAGAAAATATCAAAATTACTATGCTCGTATAAAGCCATTTCATAGAGGTGAAGGTTCTTTCTACATTAATGTAGAAA
>NZ_JBMDWJ010000295.1:0-18575 GCF_048595215.1 Siphonobacter sp. | reverse complement strand
AATAATATTTATATATAATTATAAAAAAGTGGCCCCTATAAATATAGTTCGCGGCACCTCTTTGTTTACAGAATTCTTAGCGGTATCCTTCGGCTTGTAATTCGAACAACTCCGCGTACCGCCCCTGCTGGGCTAGCAGCTCTTTGTGCGTACCCATTTCCAAGACCTTACCGCCTTCCAGCACCAGAATACGATCAGCCATGCGAACAGTACTAAATCGGTGCGAAATCAGTACTGCCGTTTTTCCTTTGGTCAATTCTGCGAAACGCTGGAAAACTTCGTATTCGGCCCGGGCGTCCAGAGCGGAGGTCGGTTCATCCAGAATCAGCAGATCGGCTTCGCGGAGGTACGCCCGAGCCAGGGCTACTTTCTGCCACTGACCGCCCGATAATTCCACCCCGCCCGAAAACCGACGGCCCAGCGGCTGCTCGTAGCCCAGCGGTAAGCCCGCGATCACGGCATCAGCCAGACTGTCTTCAGCGGCTCGTTCCAGAGCCGGTAGATTCTCACGTTCGACAATGTCCCCGACGGCAATATTATCCCCCGCCGAAAACTGAAAGCGTAGGTAATCTTGAAAAATAACGCCGATGTGCGTACGAAGTTCTTCCAGATTGTACGCTTTTAAATCATACCCATCGAGGAGAATACGTCCTTCATCCGGATCGTATAAACGCCCCAGCAGTTTCACTAACGTTGTCTTTCCGGCTCCATTTTCGCCGACTAAAGCCAGTTTTTCCCCGGCCCGCAAATGAAAGCTCAGATTTCGAACCGCCCACTTTTCTGAGTTGGGATACTTGAAACCTACCCCTTCAAAAACAAAGCCTTCGCGAATGGGTACCGGGAACGGTCGGGGCGATACGGGAGATATAATCTGCGGCTGAATTTCGAAGAATTCAAAAAGATCTTTCAGGTATAACGCTCCCTGGGAAATGCTATTGAAGCGTCCCAGGATGCCTTCGAGCAAACTCCGTACTTGCCGGAACGAACCCGCCAGGAATGTCAGATCACCCAGCGTAACGCGACCCTGCACGGTCTGGAAAATCATGTAGCCATACGCGGCGTAATAACCCACCGTACCAATCGCCAGCAGCAAACTGCCCCAGCTCGCCCGCTCGAGAGCGAGCTTCCGGTTTTCGTGGAAGTACTGCTCCGAAAGCGTCCGGTAGCGATTAATCAGAAAGTCAGACAGCCCGAATAGTTTCACCTCCTTTGCGGTATCGTCGCTGGCTCCAAGGTAACGGTAATAATCCAGCTCCCGTCGCTGGGGCGTCCAGCCGTAGAGGAGCGAATAGCTTTTCGCGTTGAAGTGCAATTCTCCCAGAAACGAAGGAATCACGGCGACGAGTAACAACAGTAACAACCAGGGAGCGAAACTGATCAGCCCAATGGCGAGGGAGGCAATCGTCAACAGGTCCTGTACCTGTGCAAAGGTTTGGGAGAGTAGTTGCGTACGCCCTGCCGTTTGTTGCCGAGCACGTTCGAGTTTATCGTAGAAGGTCGCGTTTTCAAACTGAGCCAGATCCAGCGTAGCGGCGTGTTGCATCAGCCGAACGGAGGTTTGATGAGCGTACCAATCCCCCAGTAGACTCTCGCTGAGGTTAATTCCCCGACTCAGAAGATCACTCCCAATTGCCAGTCCAAACTCAATAGCCACGAGCGTCCACAAGTGGGTCAAATCAGAACTGTGGGCGTTCGCTAGCCGTATAACTTCATCGACAATGAGTTTGCCCACGTACAGCGTAGCCGTCGGCACGGTCGAGCGAATCAGTCGTAAAACAAAATTCAGAATCGTCAGGGAAGGACTCGTTTGCCAGATTTGCCGGAAGAAAGCAGGCAGATTTCGCAAAGCCGCAAATCGTTCGCGAAAGGAAGGTTGATGTTCAGGAGTTTCAGTATTACGTTTTCTTGCCATTATACAGGGATAACATCCAAACTTCTCAAAAAAATCCCAGGCCAACCCTGGAGTTCTATCTCTTTCCTAGTACAGCTTTTTTGGCGAACGAGCTAGTCTTTCTAATTCCTTTGACATGACCTTTGATACCATTATTATAGGGGGCAGTTATGCTGGCCTTTCGGCGGCCATGACCCTGGGTCGTTCGCTGCGGAAGGTGCTCATCATTGATAGCGGCGAGCCCTGTAACCGTCAGACCCCACGGGCTCACAATTTCATTACGCACGACGGGCAATCACCCGATCAGATCCGTAGCCTGGCCAAAGAACAAGTCCTGCAGTACGATACCGTTACCTTTCAGGCGGACAAAGCCATTAAAGCTCAAAAATTGGGTAACGGTTTTGAAGTACGAACAGAATCAGGCAATACGTATACGGGTCGAACCGTCCTACTCGCCACGGGTGTTTCGGATCAAATGCGGCCCATTCCCGGCTTTGCGGAATGCTGGGGTACGTCCATCATCCACTGCCCGTATTGCCACGGTTACGAAGTGCGTAATTCACCCATCGGCATTTTAAGCAACAGCGGCGTAACGTATGACTTTGTCCGGTTACTGAGTAACTGGTCAAAAGACCTGCACGTCTTCACGGATGGTCCCTGCGAATTGCCCGATGATGCTTGCACCAAGCTCAAAAAGCACGGAATTCCAGTGATTGAAGATGAAATTCAGGAATTCCGGCACGAAGCGGGACAACTGAAATCCATCGTTTTCAAAAATGGACTAACCACGGATTTCCCAACGCTCTTCGTACGAACGCCTTTTAGTTTTGCTACGGACCTGCACGAACAATTAGGCTGTCAGTTGACGGAAGATGGCTACCTCCAGGTAGATGCTTTTCAACGGACTACGGTACCGGGCGTTTTTGCAGCGGGAGACGCGGCCCACGCCTTTCGGGCGGTATCCGTCGCCACGGGCTCGGGAACTACGGCCGGGGCATACATTCACCATGATCTGATGCACGAGGAAGAGCCACTGGCGTAGGAACGAAAGTATCATTACCGACCTGGCTTCACGAGATTTTTAGCGGGTTTCATTCCTTTTTACGCTGGATTCGCTATTTTCCAGATTATAAACCTTGTTCCCGATGCGATATCTTTCCCTGGCCTTTCTCTCCCTGCTCCTATTGACGGTTGCCTGCCGAAAAAGCACGCCGAAAATCAGTAAAGGAGCCTATGAATTCATTACGGACGATCCCAACGCCCAGCCTATCGTCTACACCAAAAAGGGCGTTTTTGAAAAGCACGTCATGGTGGCGGCGGCTCACCCGGAAGCCTCGCGGGTAGGTGCGGCAATTATGAAAAAAGGGGGTAACGCGGTCGATGCGGCCGTGGGTACGTTTTTCGCTCTAGCGGTGGCCTTTCCATGGGCTGGAAACCTCGGAGGCGGTGGCTTTATGGTGTTTCGGGCAAAAGACGGACAGAGTTACTCACTGGATTTTCGGGAGAAAGCTCCCGCCGCCGCTTACCGGGATATGTACCTGGATTCGCTCGGTAATGTTATTCCCAACATGGCCTGGTTAGGGCATTCGGCAAGTGGCGTGCCGGGTTCGGTAGATGGCATGGTGGAAGCTCATCGGAAATTCGGTAAACTTCCCTGGAAAGACGTCATTCAACCCGCCATTGAGCTGGCCGAAACAGGCGTTGTTCTCACCGAAAATGAAGCCAAGGGTCTCAACCGCGTACGTTCCGACATCAAAAAGTATAATCCCGGAAAAACCTATTACCTAAAAACCGGAGCCGATACCACCTGGAAAATGGGCGATCTTTTTGTACAGATGGATTTAGGGAAAACCCTCCGTCGCATTCAGGAAAAAGGCCGGGCGGGTTTTTACGAGGGTGAAACGGCCCGCCTGCTGATTCAGGAAATGGCCGTAGCGAAAGCTCCCATCGTTCAGAAAGACCTTGATGCATATCATTCCGCCTGGCGAACGCCCATTACGGGTACGTATCGGGGACACAAAGTCATTTCCATGCCGCCCACCTCTTCGGGCGGTATTGCACTAGTACAATTACTGAAAATGGTGGAACCTTTTCCCCTGAAACGTTGGGGCTGGCACGCTGACTCGACCACCCAGGTGATGATTGAAGCGGAACGTCGCGTATACGCTGACCGGGCCAAATGGCTCGGTGACCCGGATTTCTTCAAAGTACCGGTTAACGAATTACTCGACTCCGCTTACTTACAAAAACGCTGGAGCGATTTCAACTGGGCGAAAGCCAGCGATTCGCAGGCTATTGCGGGTGGAGCCATTCCCGGCTACGAAAGTAACGAAACAACGCATTTTTCCGTCGTTGATCCGGAAGGCAATGCGGTATCCATCACGACTACCATTAACAATGGCTATGGCAGTCGGGTCGTAGTGGGCGGAGCGGGTTTTCTGATGAATGATGAGATGGAAGACTTCGCCGTAAAACCGGGCGTACCGAACGTATTCGGCTTGGTAGGTTCCGAAGCCAATTCCGTACAGCCGGGCAAACGGATGCTCTCCAGTATGACCCCAACGATTGTGGAAAAAGACGGCAAATTGTTTATGGTCGTGGGTACGCCCGGTGGCTCTACCATCATCACCAGTGTTTTTCAGACCATCCTGAATGTAATCGATCACGGGATGAGTATGCAGGAGGCGGTCAACGCCCTCAAGTTTCACCACCAGTGGCTGCCCGATCGTACTACTTTTGAACGGGGAGCTTTTTCAGAAAAGGTATTAAACACTTTGAAAGCGAAAGGCTACGCCATTGAACCGCAAACCGGCACCCTGGGCCGCATGGACTGTATCCTGGTCCTACCCGATGGACGACTGGAAGGCGGTTCCGATCCCCGAGCGGATAATACGAGTATCGGCTGGTAAAGAACATTTTGTAGAGAGCACGTTTTTAACGTGCTCTTTGCGTGAAAACTTACTTTTAAGCCTTTACCCATGCATTTGAATAAAATTCTCATTACGCTTCTATTGATCTTATACCCTCCCTTTGTAGTAACTACTAACCAAAATTTTGAATTATCTACCTTACTAAGCAAAATCGATGAATCGGTTTTTTATTTTTCTTATCTTTCTTTCCTTTCAGAGCTTTGCTCAGCAAATCACTGTGACGGGTACGGTGACGTCCACTACGGGCGAAACGCTGGCCGGAGCCACGATCCTTGAAAAAAATACCACGAACGGTACGACCGCTAACGCCCAGGGTCAGTATCAGCTAACGGTTTCGGGCCCTAATGCAATAATCGTGGCTTCCTTTGTGGGATACGATCGGCAGGAAAAGCCCTTGAGTGGCAGCACGAACCTGAACTTCACTTTAACGGAAGGCAACTTATTGAATCAGGTAGAAGTGGTAGGCTCCCGGAGTCTGAACCGATCCCCGACGGATACGCCCGCTCCCGTCGACATTATCGATTTGCAAAAAGTTACCTCCCGAACGGGTCAGTTGGATGTAAACCAATTGCTACAGTACGCCGCTCCCTCGTTTAACTCCAACCGCCAGACGGGTTCTGACGGAGCCGACCACGTCGATCCGGCTTCCTTACGCGGCTTAGGTCCTGACCAGACGCTCGTACTCATCAATGGCAAGCGTCGCCACCAGTCTTCGTTAGTAAATTTATTCGGTACCCGGGGACGTGGTAATTCGGGGACGGACCTGAACGCCATCCCGGCCGCCGCGATCGAACGCATTGAAATTTTACGCGACGGAGCCGCGGCTCAGTACGGCTCGGATGCCATTGCGGGGGTGATCAACATCGTTCTGAAATCAACAACGAATGTGCTCGAAGTAAACGCCAACGCCGGAGCCTATCAGGCCAAGTACCGTTTCGACGACCAGAAATTTGACGGTCTGAACTACAACGTCAATGCCAACTACGGCCTAAAAATTGGTAAAGATGGGTTTGTGAACGTCACCGGAGATTACAATTTCCGCGATCATACCAACCGGGCAAATACCAATCCCGAAGATGTGGTGCGGCGACAGTACGGCGACCCGAAAGTACAGAATGCCTCGGTGTACCTGAATGCCAAAATTCCCCTGAGTGAACGGACGCAACTCTATACTTTCGGCGGCCTGAATTACCGCAAAGGCGATGCCTACGCTTGGACCCGTTTCGCGGATGATGATCGCAACGTACCCGCTATTTATCCCGATGGTTTTGATCCCATTATTTCCAGCGAAATCAACGATCGGGCCATTACCGTAGGCGTTCGTCAATTAGTAGGTAAAGCGGAGTTCGACCTATACAATACGTTCGGCTCCAATCGCTTTACGTACTCCGTTCATAACACACTTAATACTTCTTTGGGCCCCAACTCCCCGACTTCGTTCAACGCCGGCGGTTTTCAGTTGAATCAAAACGTAACGGGTCTGAAATTTTCGCGGTATTATAAAACGGTTCTCCAGGGCTTTAATCTGGCGGCCGGAGCGGAATACCGCGTGGAAAATTATCAGATTTTTGCGGGGGAAGAAGCCTCCTACCGGAGTTATGAGGCGGGCCAGGCACCGGGGGCTCAGGGCTTTCCCGGCTTTCAGCCTTCCGATGCAATCAATCGTAACCGTTCGAATATTGGTGCTTACGTCGATCTGGAAGCAGACGTAACGAAGGCTCTGTTACTGGGCATAGCGGGGCGGTATGAACAGTACAGCGATTTTGGTGGAACCTTCAACGGCAAGCTTTCGGCCCGCTACAAACTCACTGATTTTCTGACGCTGCGGGCCACGGCCAGTACGGGATTCCGGGCCCCTTCCCTGCCGCAGATTTACTTTAACTCGACCATTACCAACTTCGTGAACGGACAGCCTGTAGAGGTGCTCATTGCCCGTAACGACAGCCGGGTAACGCAGGCCCTGGGGATTCCGAAACTTAAACAGGAAACCAGTCAGAACCTGAGTGCGGGCATTACGCTGAATCCTACGAACAGTTTGTCCCTCACTGTCGATGGCTATCTCATTAAAATCAAAGATCGGGTGGTGTTAACGGGTGGTTTTGAAGATACGGACGATGTGATTGGCGAAGACCTGAAAGCCCTGGGCGTAGGCCGGGCTCAGTTTTTCACCAACGCCGTTTCAACGACGACCCGTGGACTGGACGTGATCGTAACCCATCGGGCGACACTGGGAGCTGGTAGCCTGACGACCTCGCTGGCGGCAAACTTCAATAAGCTGACGATTGATGCAGTCAATACAACGCCCCGATTGGCTGGCAAACAGGATACCTACTTTGATCTTCGGGAACGCTATTTCGTGATGTACTCCGCTCCGCCGTCGAAGATCAATTTGTCTTTTGACTATACGCTGCGGAAGTTCAATGTCATGTTGCGTTTCGTACGGTTTGGCGAGATCAAACTGGCGAATTGGAATTATGATTTAAACGATCTGGATGTGTACAAACCTAAAGTGACGACCGATTTGACGCTGGGGTACCGGATTACACCGCAGGTCGGTATAGCCATTGGCGGTACGAACCTCTTCAACGTGTATCCGACGCTCCACCAACCCAGCCTGACCGAATCGGGCGGTGCCTGGGACCCGGTACAAATGGGCAGTAACGGCTCTTTCTGGTTTGCCCGGTTGAATCTGAAATTTTAATCTTTTGTACCTTACGAAAAAGGCCTCCGTACGGGAGGCCTTTTTGTATTTATTCGGAACAGTGAGCTTTCGGAACGCTCAGGATTTTTCTCCTTTATCCGTTCTTTTCCAATTGCTTGACCAGTACCTCAAAGTCTTTCGGGTAGGGAGCTTCGATTTTCACTTCTTCGCCGTTCAGCAAATTAAACGTTAGCGAATACGCGTGCAAGGCTACCCGTTTCATGAGCGGTTGTTCGTCGGTATCTTTTTTCAGATTGAATTTCCGCTTGAGCTGTGAAAGATAAACCGGTTTTCCACCGTAGGTTGAATCCGCTACGATGGGGGCTTTCAGACAAGTCAGGTGGATACGGATCTGGTGCATCCGGCCCGTAATGGGCAGACACTCCACGATGGTATACTGACGGTACGCCTTCAATGTAAAGAAAAGAGTTTCGGCCTCTTTGCCCTTCGCCCGGTCAATTTTCACGACGCCGTCGCGGGGCAGAGCCAGAATGGGCAGGTATACCGATTCACCCTGAAAATTATGTACGCCATTCACCACCGCGTGGTAGCGTTTTACCGTTTCGCGATGCTCGAACTGCATCGACAAATGCCGGTATGCTTCCGGATTCTTGGCAATGGCCAGTACACCCGACGTTTCCTTATCGAGCCGGTGACACAACTGGGCGTCGTCGCTATAGGCTTTCGCTAATCGTAAAATACTGAGGGCATTATCCGCCTGCCGTTCGTCGAGCGACGCAATGTAAGGCGGTTTATTGATGACGATGAAATCTTCGTTCTCGAAAATAATTAAATCCTTAAAATCCAGTGGCTTCATGCCGCAAAGATACGCATTTTAAACCGGCTTCACTGGCTTTGGAAAGGAGTTAATGAATGACTTGCGAGCAATTCCACCGCCTTTAATTCAGGCCTTTGCGGTACAAATGCAGATTTTGCCGTATTTTGAGAGCCTGAACGCGTGAATCCATGGATGCCTTTGAATCTCGAATTGACTTAAGTGAATTATACCAAACCGTCGCTGATATTCGCACGGAAGTAGGAAAAGTAATTGTGGGCCAGCACGCCATGATTGATCTGCTGCTAACGGCCCTGTTTGCCGATGGTCACGTACTGATTGAAGGCGTACCCGGTGTAGCCAAAACGCTGACGGCCAAGTTACTGGCTAAAACCATTTCGGTCGGTTTCAATCGGATTCAGTTTACGCCCGATTTGATGCCTTCAGATGTACTGGGCACCTCGGTATTCAACCCCAAAGTTTCCGAGTTCGAGTTTAAACCCGGTCCGATTTTCTCGAATATCGTGTTGATTGACGAAATCAACCGGGCTCCGGCCAAAACGCAATCGGCTTTGTTTGAGGTCATGGAAGAACGGCAGGTCACCAACGCCGGACAAACCTACCCAATGTCGGCTCCTTTTCTGGTGCTGGCGACGCAAAACCCCATTGAGCAGGAAGGTACCTATCGACTGCCCGAAGCCCAGCTGGATCGTTTTCTTTTCAAGATCATCGTGCAGTATCCCACGCTGGATCAGGAAACGGAAATCCTGCGTGGTCACCATGAACGCCGCTCCAATACGGATGCTGTAGAAGCCATACAAGCCGTTTTATCCCGGCAACAGCTGACGACCCTACGCGAAAAAGTCCGTCAGATTGTGATTGAAGACAAAGTCCTCAGTTACATTGCTCAATTGGTTCACGAAACCCGCACGTCCAAGTTTCTGTACCTGGGAGCTTCGCCCCGGGCATCGGTAGCTCTGCTCAATGCCTCCAAAGCCCTGGCTGCCTTGCGGGGACGGGATTTCGTTACGCCCGAAGACGTACAGGAACTGGCCCTTCCGGTGTTACGGCATCGCCTCATCCTGACGCCCGAAAAAGAAATGGAAGGCACCACGCCCGATGCCATCATCGAGCAGATTCTCAAGAAAGTAGAAGTTCCTCGCTAATACCATTTGCCGTTACCGAACGCATCCGGTAACGGCTTTTTTCTTTCTTTCCAATTTTCCAGGAATCCTTCCGTTATTGGAAGCAGTATCAACACTTCAATCAAATTTTCTTTTGCTATGCGTGGGTTCCGCGTGTTTGGGCTGCTGGCTCTGGCTGTCCTGTTTTCTACCTGTTCAAAGCTCAACGAAGTTGTCGTGCGGGCTACCAATTTTGAAGACGAAATTCAACTGGCTCAGAATCTGGTTTTTACCTTCAATAAGGATCTCGTACCGGAAGCCGAACTGGGTATCTGGCAAAGTACTAAATTCGTTGAATTCGAACCTGCCATTCCGGGTCGTTTCAAGTGGGTGGGGAAAAATGAACTGGTATTTTCGGCGACGTCTTCCTTTCAACCCGCCACCGAATACCAGGCCCGGCTTTCCGACAAAATCCTGACGCAGGCCAAGGACAAATCCCTGGGCGTCTCATCCGATAAACTCACCTTTCATACGCCTTATCTGGAGGTAAAAGAAACGGAAGCGTACTGGACTCGCTCGCGGACGGGCCATCAGGCCGTAGCGAAGTTGAAACTGCATTTCAATTATCCGGTATCGGGCGGTGAAGTGGGTACCAAACTGACCGTCAGCGAAAAGGAACAGAAAGTCGGGTTTAGTATCGGACAGAACGGCGTGGCGAGTACTGTACCGCTTACCTTGTCGGGCGTTCAGGAAGCTAAACCCCTGGATTTGAAGCTGGAATCGGGACTTCCGGTAGCCAATACTACCTTTAAAACCAAAGAAACCACCGAGCTACAAACCACGCTCCCTGATCCGAAAACGCTGGAAATCGTACGCGTAGAAACGGGTTTTGAAAATAATCGCGGTTTTATCAAGGTAATCACCACGCAGGAACTCAATCCGGAAAATCTGTCGGCGGCGTATCAGATCATCAGCAGTACCGCTCCCCCCGCTACCGTCGAATATGATACGCTGGGCAATCCGATTCCAGTAAAAACGAAAACGACTTCGCTGCAAACGCAACCCGAATTACTGGAAAACGGTCTGCTCATTCGCGGAGATTTCAACGAAACGGACACCTACACCCTGACCCTCAACAGTCAGCTACGCGGCGTACTCGGGCCTTCGCTGAGCGAAGCATATACCAAGGATCTGTACTTTGGAAGAATGCCCGCCGGCCTGGAATTTGTGCACAAAAAAGCGGTGTACCTGACGTCCAAGGGCCATCGTAACGTGGCAGTCAACATTACGAATATTCCGAAAGTACAGGTACGGATTGCCAAGATTTACGAAAATAATATCCTCAGTTATCTCCGTAACAACCGCTACCGTGATTACCGTTACGACAGTGAGGGCAACGGGTCGGAGCAGGGATACGTCTACTCGGAAGATGGCGGTACGTATTCAGACATTGTCGTAAACAAAACGATTGAAACGGAGGATTTACCCAAAACGGGCGGGGTTTCTCTACTCAACCTGAGTTTGCCCGACCCGACCAATTCCTTTCGGGGCATCTATCTGGTCTCGCTGAATTCCAACGACGAATACTACCACAATGCTACCAAGCTGGTCAGCATCTCGGATATTGGCTTGATTGGTAAACAGTCCGGCGACGAATTTCTGGTCTTCGCCCACTCCATCCGGACGACCGAGCCCCTGAAAAATGTACAGGTAAACCTGGTTTCCTCCAACAACCAGACGCTCCAAACCATTGCTACCGATTCCAAAGGACTGGCCGTATTCAAGGGTTTAAAAGAATCGGATTTTACGACGGCCCTCATTACGGCCCGTAGCGACGATGATTTCAATTACCTGTTTCTGGAAGATACGCAGGTACAAACCAGTCGCTTTGAAGTAGAGGGTAAACGTGATAATGCGTCGGGTTTCGAGGCTTTTCTGTACGGCGACCGAACCATTTATCGACCCGGTGAAACGCTGCATTTCAACGTAGTGGTTCGGAAACAGACCTGGGAAACGCCGGGTGAAATTCCGCTGAAAGTACGCTTACTGATGCCGAACGGAAAAGAGTATCGTACGTTACGACTGACCACCAATGCCGAAGGAGCCGTAGCCCACGACATTCCGCTGGAAACGGCTACGCTGACGGGCACTTATCAACTGGAAGTGCTGAACGCCAACGATGTACTTCTGACTTCACAGGCGATTTCGGTAGAAGAATTCATGCCGGATCGCATCAAGGTAGACGTCCGTACGCCCAAAGAAAGTTACCGTTCCGGCGAAACGGCCCCGGTTACGGCCACGGCTACCAACCTGTTTGGCCCACCCGCCGCCGACCGGAACTACGAAATGGAGTTGCAGGTGAAACGTCAGCTATTCCGACCCAAGGGATACGAAGGTTTCGTTTTCGATATTCCCGATCAGACCAAATTCGACAATCAGGTACGGCAGGGAAAAACCGATGCTACCGGACTCGCCAGCGAACGTTTCGTACTCCCCGCTACCTGGCAGGATATGGGATTGCTCGAAGCACAGACTTTCGTGACTGTGTTTGACGAAACCGGCCGACCCGTAAACCGGCTCCAGCGTTTTACAATTCAGACCCAACCCATTCTGTACGGAATCGGGCTACCGGATACGTACGTCGGTACCAATGCTCCCGTGACCATTCCGCTCGTGGCTTTGAATGCGGCCGGACAGCCCGTAACGGCCACCGGACAGATCGACATTGTGAAACACGAATACCAGACCGTCATTGAAAAGAATACGAATGGTTCGATGAAGTATTCTTCCAAGCGACAATCCAAAGTCGTGTTTACGCGGGAAGTAACTTTTGCCAGAGGCCGGGCTTCGGTCAGTTATGCTCCGGCGACTTCGGGTAAGTACGAAATTCGCCTGCACCGCACGGGTTCCCGCAACTGGACGAGCCAGGAATTTTACGCCTACGGTCGCGGGCAAACCAGCAGTACCGCCTTTGAGGTAAACAACGAAGGACAGGTCGAAATGACGTTCGACAAACCCCGCTACGAAGTCGGTGATAAGGCGAAAGTACTCTTTAAAACGCCTTTTGCGGGGAAACTGCTGGTGACGGTGGAACGAAACCGGGTACTGGAACATCACCTGCTGGATACCGACGAGAAATCGGCCGAACTGCAATTCTCCATCGGGGAAGAACACTTGCCCAACGTGTACGTATCGGCGACGCTTTTCCGACCCATGGACGATGCCGACCTGCCGCTGACGGTGGCTCACGGCTACGCTCCAATAATGGTTGGTCAATCCAACCGGCAGTTGCCCGTAACGATTACGTCCATTGAGCAGTCGCGTTCGAAAACCAAACAAACCATTCGGGTGAAAACTGAAGGTCGTACCCAGGTAACGCTGGCCGTGGTGGACGAAGGCATCCTGCAACTTAAAAACTACAAATCCCCTGATCCTTACGGCTTTTTCTACCAGAAACGAGCCCTGGAAGTGGGCGGATTCGACCTCTACGCCTATCTGCACCCGGAGCTGAGTATTCGTTCGCGTAGCTCGGTGGGGGGCGATGGATTTAGTATGGAAAAACGCATCAATCCGCTGGCCAATGGCCGGGTGAAGCTCGTCGCTCTGTGGAGTGGAATACTGACTACCAACGGCAGTGGTGAGGCGGAATTCTCGGTGGATATTCCGCAGTTCTCGGGCGACTTACGCATCATGGCGGTAGCCTACAAAGACAAAGCTTTTGGCTCGGCTTCTAAAAACATGAAAGTGGCCGATCCGCTGGTGATCAGTACGGCCCTCCCCCGTTTTGCCAGTCCGGACGACGAGCTGACCGTACCCGTCAGCATTACCAACACCACGAAAAAAATGGCTCAGGTAACTGCTACCCTGCAAACGACGGGAGCTTTGCAGAATACCAGTCCCGCTCCGCAATCCATTGCGATTGCTGCCGATCAGGAAGGGCGGGCCGTATTTTCGGTGAAAGCCGCTCAGACCATCGGTACCGGCAAAGTGGTGGTACGCGTGAAAGGCCTGGGCGAAACGTTTAGTGAAGAGATTGACCTGACGGTACGGCCCAGCGTAGGGTTGGTGAAAACGTCCGTTTCGGGCGTGGTGAATGGCGGACAAACGGCCGCCGTTCCCCTGAATGTTGGGGAGCTGGTACCGGGAACTGTTAAAGCCTCGCTACGGGTGAGTCGCTCGCCGCTGGTATCGCTGGCCGGACCTTTGAATCGCCTGTTGCAGTACCCTTACGGCTGTCTGGAGCAGACGGTATCCGTGGCCTTTCCCCAACTGTACCTCGCCGAGCTAGTCAAAACCCTGCAATCGGGACGGAAACCGTACCTGAAGACGGGCATTTCGGATCTTAACCCAACGACCAACGTTACCACAGCCTTACACAAAATTGAGACGTTGCAACTCTTCAACGGCGGTTTCTCGATGTGGCAGGCGGGCCAACGCGAAGACTGGTGGACGACGGCGTACGCGGTTCATTTCATGTTGGAAGCCCAGAAAGCCGGGTACGAAATCAACCCCGCTACCTTGAGTAAAGCTCTGGATTTTCTTAACCAGCAGGTGAGCAAGCAAGCCACTGAAAAGACCGCCCAAACCAACGAAGACGGCAGCGTAACCAACCGAACGCGGGCGAAACGCGAAACGGTTTACAGCCTCTACGTACTCAGTCTGGCCGGGAAACCGAACCGGGCGGTGATGAACTATTACAAGGCGAACCCCGCCCTGCTGACTTCCGAGACGCGGTACCTGCTGGCGGCGGCTTTCGGTACCGTAGGTGACGAAGGCAGTAAAGCCTCCTTACTTCCCGCTAATTTCCGTCCCGAACTACAGGAGCGGGAAACGGGGGGCAGTTTCTCCAGTCCCATCCGGAATCAGGCTCTGGTTCTGAATACACTGCTGGAAACCGACCCGGCCAATGGACAGATTCCAGGTCTGGCCCGGCAACTTTCAGCGGCGGTGAAGCAGGCTCCCTGGCTTTCTACGCAGGAAGAAAGTTTCGCTCTGCTGGCTCTCGGTAAGCTAGCTCGTAAGGCGGCTCAGTCGTCGGTAACGGCCCGCATTTTGAGTAATGGGAAAGTGCTGGAAACGTTCAGTGGCAAAGACCTGCTCCTCAGTAAAGGTCTGGATCAGCCCGCCACGATTGCCACCACGGGTAAAGGTTCGTTGTATTACTTCGCTGAAGCGGAAGGCTTAAGCCGTAGTGGTACCATCGCGGCAACCGATCAGGTGCTGGAAGTACGGAAACAATACCTGGATCGAAACGGTAAACCTCTTTCGGGAGCTTTGCAACAGAATCAGCTGATTGTGGTGAAAGTGACGGTACGCTCGCAAAACGGCTTGCCCGTCGAGAATGTGGTCGTAACCGATATGTTGCCCGCCGGACTGGAAATTGAAAACCCCCGCCTTACGCCCGAACGCGAATTGAGCTGGGTCAAGAATCAATCCGTTCCTGACCATTTCGACTTGCGGGATGACCGAATTCACTATTTCACCAGCGTTTCGGCTCAGCCCAAAACGTTTTATTACCTGGCCCGGGCCGTCTCCAAGGGACGCTTCACGGCAGGCCCCGTCTCTGCCGATGCGATGTACAATGGCGAGTACCGGAGTTATTCGGGGGGTGGGACTGTAGTGGTAGAGTAGGTTTTGGTAAGCGTTTTATTAGTAGTGAAGCTCCCGAAAATTCAGGATTTTCGGGGGCTGTGATTTGCATCGGCTACTGCGGATGCTGGTAGTGATGATACGTTAAATACCAACAACGGCGGGGAGAAACAGGCTAGAAAAATGAATATGCCCCAGCAACTAAAATTTGATTTTGATAGCTATTTCTATGAATGGTTTTCTCACGTAAATTATAAGAAACTCCCTCTTTTCGTTGATAATATTTAGGATAGAATAACTAAGCAATTATAGGAAGTGTATACTTTCTTTCTGATTAGTACATTACCTTTATCCATACGAATTAGCGAATAGCTAGTAACCTGTTGTAACTAGTAGTAACGAGAAAACAGTAAAATGAATAAATACATCATTACCTTACTCATTATTTTCATTAATCTCAATTTACAGGCACAAAGCGTATTATCGATAGGATTAAAAGGTTCATTGGCCAGATTTAATGAAACTACTTTAATTAATAAAGTGGGCGGTTTTTGCGTTGATACTTATAACCGGGGCACGAAACCTATGGTACAAGTGTATGGCAGGTGGCAGGTAAATAAATTTTATTTACAACCTGAATTTCGCTACAGCACCTCCCGTATTTACACGCAATACATTAATGTTGAACGAGAAAACCCACAATGGTCGTATTATGAAGGAATAGGTGGAATCAATCTTGCAGAAGACTTATATCGTTTTGATCTTCCGATAAAAGCTGGCTATTTCATAGCACAGCATTTAAGCATAAATGCTGGAATCATCAATACCTTTTTTTCTTCCAAGCGTAGATCCTTCTATCATCTTGACACTGGGCGATTCCATATTGCTGATAACGTCTTTGATTCGCAGAAGAACTATTCATTAGGAGCAATCATGGGCATCAACCTGCATTTCAAGCGGCTTAACTTAGGGTTAGATTACAATTTCCCCTTTAACTCGATGCACAATCCGGTAAAATTCGAAGGCAAAGCATACTCTTTTGATCGAAAAACGCGTCTGGTAACTTTCTCTGTTGGTTATGATCTTGTTCGAATAGGAAGCAAGTAACGCTCTTATTTCTTAAATCAGCTTTTGTAGCTACAGTAAAATGGGTAATGAATAATTGGGGATGCCACGCTGAAAATTAATCATGGTACACCAGAAGTAATAAAATTTCTCAGAGATTGTTGGTGACGCTACGCTAAACACCAACAACGGCGGGAAGAAGTAATAAAATTTCTAGCTACGAAATATTTTTTTCTGATCAGGTTCTTTCTTCTAATCGGGCCTTTCCCTATTTAATATATGGAACATAAATTAAAGATGCGTATCACTTTGATTCATAATGAAATTACATATTGATTACTATATATTCATTCTAACAGGGTATTTATTTTGTACGGTTTCCTGCACAAGCGAAAAACCATGCGATCAGGATATACACGTAAAAGAAGTATCTTCCTTAGCCCCCTATACAGGATCATATATTAGAATTAATTGTTTTGACAATACGTATAACTCATTAAAAAAGGTAAATGAAATTAGAAAGAATACAGTTAATAAATATAAAGATCCTATATCCTTTGGAACCACGTCGAGGCATGATTTCTTTATGGAAGATGGGGATATGAATGAAATATTCAGAGATATTTTCTATGTCACATACGGATCGGTTTCTGACAGTAATAAATTGAGAGTTAACAATGTAACGTTTATTTATGGTTTTAAAGAATATCTAACCATTAATCCAATTATAACACGCAACAACAAAACAACTACTGTATTATATCAGGAAAGCTTTTGGGCAATCAATAGAACTAATTTGCAAAGATATATTAATAGCGTTTTTAAATTTATTGAGCATATAGATAACAGGAATCATACATTTATACTACGTAATACAAAAAACAATGAAGTTGTAAAAGTCATTTTTAAAGATGATCCTTTGTTTTTTGAATTCGAACTAGAATGATTTCAATTTATAATGATCTTTTGTTAGCGTTTAATGTAGTTACCGTTCTCGACCAGTTTTGGCGTTTAGCGTAGTGTCACCAACTACTACATTCATCGTACTAATTCTTCTACTGATTGGTGTATTGATTTTTACAAAAGCTTTAGTACAAGCGATAGCTATGTTAAGCATCAGTAAGCTCCTCTGTATCTATACGCCCAGCGAACGCTAAGAACTAGTCCTTCCTCCTCTTATTTCCATCTTCCCCCGTCAATCCGTACTTTCGTAGCCTAATCTCCTGCGGAAATGAAAATCCTGATTGTCGAAGATGAGCATGAAGTCGCTTCTTTCATCAAAAGTGGCCTGGAAGATTATGGGCTTGAAGCCGACGTAGCCGAGGATGCTCTAAAAGCCCAGCAACTCTTGAAGGAACAGGAATACGGTACGGTGATTCTGGACGTAAATCTGCCCATTATGAACGGGTTCGAATTGTGCAAGATCATTCGGGATCGCTACGAGAATGTATCCATACTGATGCTTACGGCCTTTGGTACCACCGAAAACGTACTGACGGGCTTCGACGCCGGGGCCGATGATTACCTGGTCAAGCCTTTCGAATTTCGGGAACTGATGGCCCGCCTCCGGGCACTTAACCGTCGTCGACTGGCCGTACCCGCCGAAGCCGTGGTACTGAAGCTGGCCGATCTGGAATACAATCAGAAAAGTAAAACCGTGAAGCGGGATAATCACAAGATTAACCTGACCGCCCGCGAGCTGGCTTTACTGGAATTTTTTATGAAAAATCAGAACCGGGCCTTGTCCCGCAGTGAAATTGCGGAAAAGGTCTGGGACGTAAATTTTGATACGGGTACGAACGTGGTTGATGTATACGTCAATTACCTTCGTAAGAAAATTGACAAGGATTTTTCGCCTAAACTGATCCATACGATCAGCGGCATCGGTTACATTATGCAGGAAGCCGAAGACTAGTTTATCCTCTATCCCTATGAAAATCAGATCCAAACTATCATTAACCTTCCTGTTGATTGTAGCGGCCAATCTGATTTTGTTTTCGTCGGTAGTGTACTTCACTTCCGAGTACTTCCGGCAAAAGGATTTTTACTTACGCCTCAGTGATAAGGCCAAAACGACGGCCCGTCTACTCATTGAAGAGGAAAAAATCGACGCCCAGCTGTTAAAGCTTTTTGAGCGGAATAATCTGACCTCTTTGCCTGAAGAACAGATCATTGTCTATAATTCCAAAAATCAAATTGTTTACGAAAGTGACAACCGGCCCGACCGCCTTGCCGACAAACTTCATCTGCTGGAGCGGGTTCGGCAAAAAGGCGAAGTGTTTGTTCGGTACGGACAGCGGGAAATCGTGGGCTTAACCTATCGCTACGATAGTAAGGAATTCATCATCATTGCCTCGGCCTACGATGAATACGGTCTGACGGAGATGAAGCACTTGCGGGCGATTCTGGGCTTTGGACTCGTATTGGGACTAACACTGGTGGGCATTTCGGGCTGGTTTTTTGCCGGACGTACCCTGCAACCCATCTCCGATGTGGTACG
>NZ_JBMDWJ010000294.1:0-6246 GCF_048595215.1 Siphonobacter sp. | reverse complement strand
TCTTAACTGCCACCACCCGGATGTTTACCTACATTTTACTAATTCTCAATTCCTAAGCCTGTATACTTGTATCACTTTCTAACCGAAATTCCGCCAAAGGTATTTTTGACAAAGCATTCTAAATGATACAGAGCTCAATTGAGTATGTTTTGAAAATGATCCTTAATTCCGGTTTGAATTAACCCATGCATGATACTCTGAGTGAAAGGGTGAGGTTTTTTATAAGAGGGCAAACGAGTAAAAAGCTGAGCCCTTTCAACTAGAGTATTGCATAGTAAGTAAGATTAGGCCTTCAACCCAAGCTAATCGTTACGTATAGACTTCCGGCAAAAATGCCCTAGTAACAGTGTCTCCCCTTAGTATCTGATTGACAGTTTAAATGCTTGCCTATGACTGCTACCCGTTGTCCGTACTGCAAGGCCACTGACATAGAACGCCGCCGTCGTCCTGCACTGGTTCGCACTGTATTTTTTTTCATCCCCTTTAAATGGTTCCTTTGTTTAAGGTGCCGACGCTTTTTTACCCGCCTATAAGTGATTATTTTTTGTAACATTATGAGCATGAAACGGGGCCCATTCGGTCCCGTTTATTAGTTTTACACCACTAGGAAAAGGGTTAATGATTTATAGATAATTAATAGAAATATAATTTATTAGGATAGATTAGTAGTCCGTTAAGTAGTAGCAAGGAATTGTAGTAGTAAATACTCTTTTTTGTTCCAGTTTTATTATTTGTTTAGCAAACATTAACTAGTATGTCTGAAAACCAAATCCGCGTATTGATTATTGAAGATGAAGCAGTATTAGCGATGGATTTGTGTGATACTCTTGAAGCCGAAGGTTATGAAGTAGTCGGAATGGCTAATAACGGTCGGCGAGCTCTGGAAATCTATCAGAAAAATCAGATTGATTTAATACTGTGTGATATTAATATTAAAGGAGAATGGGACGGTATCGAAACCATTAATCATCTTTTAGCTTTTCGTCTGGCTCCCATTATTTATATTACTGCTTTAGCCGATAAAGAAACCCGTGATCGAGCCAAACTTACCTATCCAGCCGCGTACCTTTTCAAGCCTGTCAGTACAGCAAATCTGAACATTGCCATTGAACTGGCAATTCAAAATTTCCCCATTCGAGAAGGTAACAATCCGTACAAAGACGCCGCAAAGGCAACGGATAAAGACACGTTATCCCGCGAAGTTATTCTAAAAATAGAACAATCTATTTTTATCAAGCACAACTACCAGTTTGTTCGAATTGACGCGGCAGATATTCTGTACCTTGAAGCTGACAATACCCATACTACCATAGTAACCAACGAGCGGAAATACTCCATCCGACTAACGCTAAGTATGACCCTACACCGATTGGCGATTGACAAGCTTATACGCGTGCACCGATCCTATGCTCTGAATATTCGTAAGATCAAGAGTTTTAATGAGCGGGAAGTGACAGTGGAGACATTCGCTATTCCGCTGGGAAGACAATATAAAGATGAATTTATGCGGATCTTTCAGATTCAGTAATCAAAATTATTCTACCTCTATCTCCCGCCAAAAATGTCTTTTTTGAGAGTAATACTTATTCTTTGTCTTGGAAGTATATCACTTGCCGGGTGGGCCCAATCATCGGTTGTCCAACCCTACCAAGAATATTTAAAAACAATCGAACATTTGTCGGCCAAAGCTCAGTTTGATTCACTATCTGAGTATGAAAGTGAAATGCGGAATCATACGCAATTTGCTGATGCAAAAATGGCTATTGAAGCCTTAGTCAGTATCGCCGAAAAAACGAAGGATTCTGTTCTCTTGTCACGGGCTTATTTCTCCTTCGGTATGCTTGAGATGGATAAAAGTAATCCAGCTAATGCCATTTTATATTACCAGAAAGCACTAGATATTTCCAATCGTATCAAACATGTAAAAAAGCAAACGATCATGCTGGATTACATTGGATTTGCTTATGTTTCATTAAAGGAATACGTAACGGCTGAAAATTATTTTAATAAAGGATTAAAACTGGCTGAACAGATTAAAGATAAAGAAATGATTGGTCAGTTTAATATGGAATTGGCTACAGTAGAGGACATGCGAAAAAACTTTTCTAAAGCCCTTCAGTATAATCAGAAAGCTTTAGACTATTGTGAAGATGAGACCAAAAAAAGTACGATTCTGCTCAATAGAGCCATTATCTACAAAAATGCGGGTCAATACGAAGAGTCCGAAAAAACGTATCTGGAATGTCTACGGCTCGCGGATAAATTAAAAATGGATTACCTAAGAGGATACGTTTATCTGAATTATCCCAACACACTAATTAAATTAAACCGAATCGACGAAGCTGAAAGGTACGCTCAGAAAGCTTTAGTCTGGTCGAAAGATAAACCGGAAAAATATCGTTTTTACGTCGAAATATACGATATCTTAACGCGTATTGCTGAACAACGGAATGAGTACAAGCAAGCATTGAATTTTCATAAGGAATGGGTAGTCGCCCGGGATAGTGTAACTAATTTCGATAAAAGACAAGAACTGGTAGACGCTGAAACCCGCTTTCGTACTGAAGAAAAAGAGCTAGAGATTAAGAGATTAGACGAAGAAAATGAATTAAAGTCCCGGCAGTTCTGGTGGTTACTGGGAGGAATGAGTATTCTGCTCTTGTTGCTGGTCGTAGCGTCCGTACAGTATCGAATCATTCGCAAGGGGAATCAACAACTAGAGAAGACAAACCGAGCCTTATCGGAGCGAAATACGATCGTTAGTGAACAATCGGAACAACTCAAAAACCTGATGAAGGAACTGCACCATCGGGTAAAGAATAATCTTGCTATTGTTTCCAGTTTGTTGCGGTTGCAATCAACCCGACTGGAAGATGAAGGAGCCGTACGAGCCGTTCGGGAAGGGCAGCAGCGGGTAGAAGCCATGTCGTTGATTCACCAGCGTTTGTACGAAAGTGATAACGTAACGAAGGTCAATATGAAAGAGTATATTCATGACCTTGTACAGGGTTTATTCTATGCGTACGGATTTAAGGAAGAAAACTTTGATCTGGAAGTAGATATTGTATCCGTAGAGCTGGATGTAGAAGTAGCGGTACCCCTGGGATTAATCATGAATGAAATTATTACCAATGCCTTTAAACATGCCTTTGATCAGATTTCAAAACCCAGCTTGAGTATCATTCTCAACGAAACCGATCAATTGCATTTAGAGATTAAAGATAATGGTCCGGGTATCGATATGAATGCCTGGAAAAAACCTACCGGCTCGTTTGGTAAGCGGTTGATTTTGTTACTAAGCGAACAGATTGGTGCGATTCTGAATGTACGCAATGAAAACGGTACTCGGTTTGATTTAATCATGCCCGTACAAGAGTAAAAGAAACGTCCCTGCTATCTAGCAGGGACGTTTCTTTTAATTAATCTTCCAACCGTTTACCCGCTGTTTCTTTAATGTAAATCATTCCCACTATAAAGGTCATGGCCGTCAGGAAAATTGGGTAATAAACGCCGGCAAATTTTGAGCCAGTTAAACTACCCAACCAAGTCGCTACAAAGGGTGAACAGCCGCCAAAAATACCGTTGGCGACGTTATAAGGAATGGAAAGCGACGTGTACCGGATTTTAGTTGGAAATAATTCTACTAAAAAGGCGGCAATCGGTCCGTAGGCCATGGTAGCGAATAGTACCTGGATGAAAACCAGCAAGCCTAACAACCAGAGGGTTTGCGTGGGCAGACGGACTTCCGTTCGTTCATCTACTTGTTGATTAGGTAGTTTTACGGTGGTCTGAGTAATCACTTTCCCATCTTCAAAGGTGGTTACTTTCGAAGTATCCTTAATTACGGTCTGAAGAATCGTACCGCCATTTACCAGTCGATCCATACCTTGGTAGAGGGGATACAAAAACAGACTAGCTCCCAACAGTCCGGCCATCATCACTTTCTTCCGGCCAATTTTATCCGATAAGGCACCAAAGATGACGAAGAAAGGCGTAGCACAGGTTACGGCAATGGCCATGACGGTTTGAGCCGAACCGTACTCGACATTCAGAATTTTCGTGATGAAAATCTGAGCGTAAAACTGACTCGTGTGCCAGATGGCACCCTGTCCAATGATGGCCCCAAACATCGCAATCAGCATGAGTTTGACGTTGTCACGGCTCTTGAAACTATCACGGAGGGGTGTTTTGGATAGATTTCCTTCTTTTTTGAGCTTAGCAAACGCGGGCGATTCATCCATGTTTCGCCGGATGAAGTAAGAGAGTACTACCAAAGCACCCGATAAAGCGAAAGGCAATCGCCAGCCCCAGTCATTGAACGCTGATTTACCGAGGGTATACTGACAACCCAAAATCACCAGAATGGATACGAAGAAGCCAATGGAAGCCGTCGTTTGAATGAAGCTGGTATAACGTCCCCGTTGGTTATCAGGCGAGTGTTCGGCAACATAGGTCGCCGCTCCGCCGTATTCACCACCCAAGGCCAATCCCTGTAAAACGCGTAAAACCAGTAATAAAACGGGAGCCATCAAGCCAATGGAAGCATACTGAGGAATAAAGGCAATGGCGAACGTACTGCCGCCCATGAGCACCAGCGTCACCAGAAACGTGTACTTGCGGCCAATCATATCGCCTAATCGACCAAATACGACCGCTCCGAAGGGACGGGCCACAAAACCGGCTCCGTGCGTTGCCAGCGTACTCAAGAAAGCAGCGGTAGGGTTGTCCGGGGGGAAAAACTTAGTGGAAATAATGGCGGCTAGACTGCCAAAAATGTAGAAATCGTACCATTCGATGACTGTACCGGCCGAAGAGGCAAAAATCACTTCCCACAATCGACGCTTCGTAACGTTTGGGCCGTTTGGTAAACTTTTGGTTTGCATGAATAGAGGTTTAAGAAATACTAGAGGCTGCGTTTTTCCCAAAATAATGTTATTTCGTTGAATATTGGATGTAAAAGCCCCGATTGGTCGCTGATTTACGTCTGCTTTTTATCTTATGTCACTGATTACCACTCTTACCCGACCCGAAGTTCAGGCGTTTATTCAGCAGCACCAGAATGACGACTGGCAGAAATTACTGCTCGGAGCTTCCCGTTACCCGGAACTGCCCATTCGGGAAATAGCCCAGCAGATTCAATGCGGCCAGAAAGCCCGGACTAAATTGCCCCATTGGGCCGCCCAACCGGGCGTTCTTTTTCCGAGTATACTTTCGCTGGAACAATCTTCTTCCGAACGAACCGCCCGCTGGAAGGCGAACCTCATGCGGGGCGATCGGTACGCCGATTTAACGGGGGGGATGGGCGTCGATTTCTGGGCAGCCAGTGCCCGATTTAAGCAGGCTACGTACTGCGAACAGCAAACGGAATTAGCCGAGTTGACGGAATACAATTTTAGTCAGTTAGGTAGGAATGAGGGCATTACGTGGGTAAGGGGAAACGGAATGGACTGGCTCGAACAAAGTACCGAAACTTTCGACTGGCTTTATCTGGATCCGGCTCGTCGGGACCGCAGCAGTCAGAAAGTCGTTCAGTTAGCCGACTGTGAACCGAATGTACTGGAACATAAAGATTTATTGCTGGGCAAAGCAGCCAATGTACTGGTGAAAGTGTCACCTATGCTGGACATCGATCTGGCAGTCAGGCAATTGAATTGCGTAGCTAATGTTTACGTAGTAGCCGTGGATGATGAGGTGAAAGAATTGTTACTGCATCTGCGGAAGGTACCGCAAGAGCCTGAAATTACGGCGGTACACTTGTTACGGAACGGGCAGGAGCAGCAATTCTCCTTCCGGAGATCAGAAGAACAGTCGTATACCGCTCCTTTTTCTCAACCCCTGACGTACCTCTATGAACCCAATGCGGCTCTGTTGAAAGCCGGAGCGTTTAAACGAATCGCTCAAGGAGGTTTGTATAAGTTGGCTCCGAGTAGTCACCTGTATACGTCGGAGGCTCTCGTACCCGATTTTCCGGGTCGAACGTTTCGAATGATGGCTGTAACGAAAGCAGATAAAAAAGAGATTCGCCGATGGGTGCCCGAAGGAAAAGCGAACCTGACGGTACGTAACTTTCCCATGAGCGTCGCGGATCTCCGTAAAAAGCTTAACCTGAGTGAAGGGGGCAATCAGTACTTATTTGCTACCAGTGATCAGCGGCAAAATAAGCTTATCCTGATCACGGAAAAAGTACAGACCACACACTAAGTATTTTTATTTAATCTTTTCGTACCGATTGTTTTTTAATATACA
>NZ_JBMDWJ010000293.1:0-17213 GCF_048595215.1 Siphonobacter sp. | reverse complement strand
GATCCAGCAGAGCCTGACGTAATTCGTCAATGTTTTCTTTCTTTTCCGCCGAGATAAAAATGGCTTTCGGCTTTTCCGTGTCCAGATACGTATTCTTCAGGAAATCGATCGGCGAGAAGTTACCCTCCTGAGCCTCGAATTCCATTTCCGGACTGGGCTGATACAGGTCAATCTTGTTGAAGACCAGAATCATCGGTTTATCACCGGCTCCAATTTCGGCCAGAATCTGGTTTACTACCTGAATCTGCTCTTCGTGTCCCGGATGCGATACGTCCACGACGTGCAGCAATACATCCGCTTCCCGTACCTCATCCAGCGTCGATTTAAAGGACTCGATGAGCATGGTAGGCAATTTGCGGATGAACCCTACCGTATCCGTCAGCAGGAACGGAATGGTCTCAATCGTTACTTTCCGTACCGTCGAATCTACCGTGGCGAAGAGTTTGTTTTCGGCAAACACTTCGGCCTTGGCCAGTCGCCGCATCAGCGTCGATTTACCGACGTTCGTGTAGCCTACCAGGGCTACGCGAACCATCTGCTCACGGTTTTTGCGTTGGGTAACGGCCTGACGGTCGATACGGGCCAGTTTGTCCTTCAGAAAGGCAATCCGGTCGTTCGCAATCCGCTTATCCGTTTCCAGCTCTTTCTCTCCGGGACCACGCATCCCCACACCCCCGCGTTGCCGCGATAAGTGGGTCCACATCCGGGTCAGTCGGGGCAGTACGTACTGTTGCTGGGCCAGCTCTACCTGCGTACGGGCCTGAACGGACTGAGCACGCATGGCAAAAATGTTCAGAATCAGTAAACTCCGGTCGATGATCTTGACTTCCTTGTTCCGTTCCTGGAAAGCCGTTTCCATGTTACGGATCTGGCGGCCCGTCAGATCATCATCACAAATAATTAGATCAATACCTTGGTCAATGACGTAAGCCATCACGTCCTCGAAGCGGCCTTTGCCTAAAAACAAATTCAGGTCCGGACGTTCGAGGCGTTGGACAAACGTTTTAACCGTCTTCACGCCCGCCGTTTCAGCCAGGAATTCCAGCTCAGCCAGATATTCACGGGTCTGATCTTCGGTTTGTTTAGGCGTAACCAGGGCGATCAATACCGCCGTTTCTATGTCTTTTTCAGTGCTAAACAAAACTATACTTGGGTCTTAGTGTAGAAAGTGGGGACTAGCATAGGGAGAATAAAAAGGTGTACCTTCCTACTCCGGACTCACTGCGTACGTGAGGCTAAACCAGCTTTCTACGGAATGATAAAAAGAAAGAAATAGGACCAGGAAAGAGGCCGTCCCTAGTCGACAAAAAGATGATACGTTGCAGCTAAAATCACGATGGAACAGAATAATACATAAGGTTGTTCAGTAGAGTAACACGAGAAATCGATTACTCAGTTCATACTCAGGCAAAATTAATGAAAATAAGCCAAGGAACCAGTGATTGGCGTACGATGCTAGTTCCCGGTCCTGAGAAATGCGAACGGATGCCTGTTAAAGCCTAATCTTTTTACGTACTTTGCCCGACTGATCATTGCTTTTACATGAAAGTTACCGAATACATCCAGCAAGCGAACGGAAAAGCTCTTTTTTCCCTTGAAATCATTCCCCCTCTTAAAGGCCAGAGTGTCACTGAATTGTTTGATACGATTGAACCCCTGATGGAATTTAAGCCACCTTTTGTGGATGTAACCTATCACCGGGAAGAACTCATCGAAAAACGCCATCCCAGCGGACTCATTCAGAAAGTACCTGTCCGGCGTCGGCCCGGCACGGTGGGCGTGTGTGCCAAGCTCATGGAGCGGTTTAAAGTAGACGCCGTACCCCACGTTATCTGTGGCGGCTTTACCAAAGACGAGACGGAAGATTTTCTTTACGATCTGCATTACCTGGGCATCAACAACGTACTCGTCCTACGCGGCGACCCGGAGAAATCGGCGGGCGTATTCAAGCCGAAAGAAGGCGGTCACGCCTACGCGACGGAACTGGTGGAGCAGGTGGTGGACATGAATCACGGACGCCTGCTGCACGAAGAAACAGAGGCTCAACCCACGAACTTCTGCATCGGTGTGGCGGGGTATCCGGAAAAGCATTTTGAAGCTCCAAACCATAGTAATGATCTGCGGTATCTGAAGAAAAAAGTGGAACTGGGAGCGGAGTACATCGTAACGCAGATGTTTTTCGATAACCAGAAATACTTCGATTTCGTGAAGCGTTGCCGGGAAGAAGGCATTACGGTACCCATCATTCCGGGACTGAAACCGATTTCCACAAAGAAACAACTGACGGTACTGCCCCGCATTTTTCACCTGGATTTCCCGGAAGAACTGGTACATGCCGTAGAAGCCTGTAAGTCGGACAAGGAAGTACGCGAAGTAGGAATTGAGTTCGGTATTCAGCAGTGCAAGGAATTGCTGGACTTTGGTGTACCCGTCCTGCACTTCTATACCATGGGTAAATCAGATTCCGTACAGCGAATCGCCCGGGCGGTGTTCTAGACGGCTGAATCGATTGAGGAGCATTCGGATAAAAATAAAGCAGCGTATCTGGCCCGTAAAGGACGTAGATACGCTGCTTTTGGTAAAGGACAGACTAGGACCAGATGCTTTGTGCTTCCGTTTTGATCAGAGCCAGGGTTTCCTGCCAGACTTCGGTCGGACGACCATTGGAGAGTTCACTGATCTTACGGGCCAAATCAAGGGCTGGAGCGTCCGGGGCTATTTCGGAAGCAGCCCGGTTGACGAGTGAGGTAAGTTCCTGCGTCGTCAGCCGAATGCGTTCCCAGCTTTCCGGGCGGATGTACAGCTGCTGAGCGGCATTATGCTGGAACTCCTGACGTATTTCGGCGACCAGTAGCTGTTGCAGATCTAGAGAGCTAAAGGCCTGACCCGCGTTTCGAATGAGTAAGTTGCTGGGGCTAATCCGTTCCAGAAATAAGCAAAGCCGCTCGTACGCCTGCAGTCGCAAGGGCAATACCACTTTCAGTGACTCCAGTTTAGCATCCTGTTGCTGTTCAATCAGCTGTTTGTTCAGGAAAGCTTTTATCGATAAATAAAACGCGTATAAAACCAGGGCAGCGGGTAAGACTACTTTGAGCAGATCACTAAAAAGCGTTTGCATAGAAAAAGAACGTAGTGAATTAAAGTACAAATTTCAGGGTTACGAGGATACTTTACCGGGCTTTCGGAGCAAAAAGAGTCGAAAGAGCACGTATATTAACGTTCAAAAGTAGATAATTGAGCGGCGAATCACCGCATTTTTAGCCAATGATCACGCAGGAAATTGTTCCCATTTCATTTACGCAGTCGGCACAGGAGCAGATACGGGCCATTATTGAAGACAAGAAACTACCCGAATTTTATGGGCTGCGGGTAGGATTGAAGGGGGCTGCCTGCGGAGCTTCGTTTCTGTTAGGGTTTGATACCAAAACGGATCACGACGATCAGTTTACCGTAGCCGATATTCCCGTATACGTCGATCGGCGGCACCTCATGTACGTCATAGGTTTGACCATTGATTTCGACGCCGAGGGGGAGGGATTCGTCTTTCAACCCAAAGCCTAGAGTAATCAGTTTTTGAGCTAGTTCTTGTACCGAATGATGAAGCAGTCAATCGTCATTACGATTCTCATCCAATATCTTACTTCGGTACTATTAAAACAGCCTAGCTACCAGTTTAAGCATAAACAGCTAAAGCCCAGCCAATAAATTGGCCGGGCTTTAAACTAAAAAAAGTACAAGGCTATTTTACTCCTTCTACTTCGTCTTCCACTTTTACGTGGCCCCAGTTTTCACCCGAACGAATCCGGTTGAGTTGGGTGTGCGTGATACCGAACTGTTTAGCAATCATTTTCAGACGATTTTTGTCGCTTTTCAGCATCTTCTTGATCATGATTACTTTACTCTCAGTCAGCTTGTAATTTTTAGTTCGTTTGGGGCGAGGTTTCTCCTGGGGATTGGTACGGTGGTGTTCGGTCATTTCGTCCCGTGTCACCCATTTCAAGTTTTCCCAGTGATTATTTAACTTGTCGTGATCCTGGTGGATGATAAATTTGTGATCCGCAGAAGGACGATTCACAAAAAAATCAGCAACCAACCGATGCAGGTAACGGTTTATCACCTTACCGCCTCGTATACGGATATTCAGGGAGCGATACCCCTGAATGATAGACCCCTTGATAATGTCACCTTCGGGGTCATTCTGAAAGCTACGAAGCCTTCCATAATTCGATACTTCGTAACGGGGGGGATTCTCAATGCCTTCAAAAGGAATTTCAATCCACTTTTCATTCCAAAAACTACTAGATTTCTTCTCGCTCATGGTTAATTAATTAACTTCCGGCAAGTACGGTTGACGGGTTAACTCGACTTAAGGCTTGATATTGGTTTTGGGCGGGCGGCGATGAAAGAAGAGTTGTAAGACAGAGTAGATGGTAAACTTTTTTTATTCATCTCTGCAAAACCAAAGCCGAATATAGAAAAAATATCGGATTTTTCTTTCATACCAAATGTTAATTAAATTAAAATTTAATGAAAACTTTAATTGTAGGAGCATCGACTCATCCTGGTAGGTATGCGTATCTGGCAGCCAACCGATTACTGAGCTACGGACACGAGATTGTCTTACTGGGTAAAGAGAACGGTGAGGTAGCTGGATACCCTATTTTGCACGGAAAACCCGAGCTAGAAGGAATCGACACCATCACGTTGTACATTAATCCTACCCGGCAGCCTGAACTGTACGAATACATGCTCAGCCTTAAGCCTAAGCGGATTATTTTCAACCCAGGTACAGAGAATCCCGAATTTGAAGCGATGGCGGAGGAGCGGGGCGTACAGGCACTAGAAGCCTGCACGCTCGTAATGTTGGGTACGGGGCAGTATTGACCATTGGAAAGTTTGATATAAAAGTTTCGGGGTAAAAATTTAAAATAAATGTAAAAAAAAAGATGGTACGGTAAAATTTAGGGGGTAGTTTTTTTAAAACTTTGCTTAATTTCTAAAAAGAAGGTAGGCATATAAAAGCTTTAAACTACTCTTGCTACCCGAAGGTTTCTACTTACCAGCGAATCAGGGCAGCACCCCACGTAAAGCCACTGCCAAAGGCGGCCAGACAGATCAGCTGCCCTGATTGAACGCGTCCGGATTCCCAGGCTTCCGCCAGGGCAATGGGTATAGATGCTGCGGTCGTATTGCCGTATTTTTGAATATTATTAAAGACGCGGTCTTCGGATAAACCCAGATGCTGACGAACGTACTCGGAGATACGTAAGTTGGCCTGATGGGGTACGAGCAAATCGATATTATCAGGTTGTAAATGATTGGCTTTCAGACTTTCAAGGATTACCTCAGGAAAGCGTACCACCGCATGTTTGAATACTGTATTGCCCTGCATGTACACCTCCATTTCGGCCGGATTTTCCATCGCTGAATCGTACCACCGACCTTCTCTACTGCTCCCTGGTCCTTTGACCATCAACTCTTCGGCAAAGGTACCGTCGGCATGGAGATGCGTAGAAAGAATTCGGTGTTCAGCATCTTCCGTGGCCTGAACGACAGCAGCACCGGCACCATCACCAAAAATGACGGCTACGCTCCGGCCTTCGGTCGTAGGATTTAAGAAAGAAGACTGAATTTCAGAGCCTACAATCAGAATGGTTCGGTACATACCCGAGCGAATATACTGGTCGGCTACGGACAAGGCGTACACAAAACCCGAACACTGATCCCGGATGTCGAGTACCCCTACGCCCGTCATTCCCAACTCGCGTTGCATGGCAAAACCCGGTCCCGGAAAATAGTAATCGGGAGTAATGGTCGCGTAGATAATAAAATCTACATCCGTTGCGGCCACTGTGGCACGCTCCAGGGCCTGGCGGGCGGCCTGGGCAGCCATGCTGGCATTGGTATCTTTTCCGGGAGTAAAGTAACGACGTTGACGAATACCCGTACGTTCCACAATCCAGGCATCGGAGGTTTCAAAACGTTGCTCCAGGTCCTGGTTGGTAACAACGTTTTCGGGCACGTAAAAGCCTAATCCAGTAATCTGAGCGTAAGGCATACAAAAAAAGTAAGGCCGTAAATTAGGATTTTATTGTATAAAAATATAATTAATTTTCCTTTGAGAACGTAGGCTGAGAAAGCCTGAATATCTGACCTATAGGCAAATTAATTTTAGAACGGATTATACCGTCTTACGTACGGAATTTGACCGGTTATTAATCACCGATAGAAGAATATACAAAGCAATGATGGGAGGCATGGCGGCGAAATTCAACAAAATCACCAATACCGCCGAAATGCCGATAAAGAGATACTTGATTTCATTGCCTTTCCAGCCGAAGCCTTTGAACTTCAGGGCAAACAATGGTACTTCCATCACCAGTAGAAAAGACATCAGAAAGCTGAAGACAATGAGATAATTGGCATTCAGGATATACGGAGCCCAGTCTTCGTGTTGCCGCAGAATGACCGGAATCGAAGCAATCAGAAAGGCATTGGCGGGCGTCGGTAGACCAATGAAACCCGAGGTTTGTCGTTCATCAATGTTGAATTTTGCTAGTCGCAGTGCCGAGAACACGGCAATCACAAAAGCAAAGTAACATTTCCAGATACTGGGCAGATCAGGAACACTTTCCAGAATCAGGTGATAAATGATGATCGAAGGCAGTACGCCGAACGTGACCATGTCGGCCAGCGAATCGAGTTCCTTGCCAATAGCCGAACTGGCCTTTACCAGCCGGGCTACAAAGCCATCGAAGAAATCGAATATACCGGCAATGACGATCAGGTACGAGGAAAGTAGCAGATCGTTGTTAAAAGCCGCAACAATGCCTACACAGCCGCAAAGCAGGTTACAGCAGGTCATGGCATTGGGAAGGTGCTTGAGCATACAAGAAAAATTAGCGGGTTAAGCGTATTGTCCGTTCTGACCTACGTACGGGTTTTCGAGACGTTCACGTCCGATCGTGGTAGCGGGGCCGTGACCGGGAAATACCTCCATTTCATCGTCCAGCGTAAACAGTTTATGTTTAATACTGGAAATAAGGTCGTCGAAATTGCAGCCCGGAAAATCCCAGCGTCCAATACTACCGTGGAAAAGTACATCACCGCTGATACATAGATTCGATTCGCGGTTAATGAACGCTACGTGCCCCGGAGCATGTCCCGGTACGTGGAGGACTTCCAGCGTCGTATCACCAAAAGTTACGGGTACGCCTTCTTCAAGCCAGGCATCGGGTTCGGCTTCTTCGTAATCAAAAATGCGGTAGGAGGGAGCCCGCACCGCTACGGATTTTAAAACGGGCACATCGAGCGGATGCAGATAGTACGGAACCCCGTAGGTTCGCTTCACAAACGCATTTCCGAGCACGTGATCGATGTGGGCATGCGTATTGAGCAACTTAACAACCTTTAGGCCTTCGTCGGAAATAAATTCGGTCAGTTCTTCCCGTTCTTGCCGATCCGAGCAGCCGGGATCAATAATGACGGCTTCCTTCGTATCATCCCAGAGAACGTACGTATTTTCCTGAAAGCCATTGAAGGTAAACACTTGTAAGTATAGCATGGTACAAGAATTCGTTTGAATGGATGATGCGTTTGAGTAAGTTTAAAAGTGGTTTGAGTACGTTTGAAAGGTTTAAGGGTTGCGTGCAGAAGGTTTGATGTTTGAGGAAAGGTTGAAACGTTTGACGGATTGCTTCAAACCCCGAAGGGGTTCAACGTCAGTAACCAGGGGTAAAAACCCTTGGAACACCTACCCCCTTAAACCGCTTTTAAACCTCAAACCCAATCAAACCTGAAACGATTTCAAACTTGAAACTCTAAACCCCATCCTAATTTCCCAAAGCAAACATCGTCGGTTTTTTGTGTAAATCGGGCTTATGTTCCCGCCAGTATTGAATGGTTTGGGTTTGAATAAGTTCGTCTTCCGCCGTTAGGTTCGAACCGATGCACAGGAGCGTTTGCGGCTGGCAACTGCGTAAAAGCTCGTCGAGCAAAGCTCCATTCCGGTACGGCGTTTCCATAAAAAGCTGAGTTTGGCCGCTACGGGCATCTTTTTCTAGCTCACGTATCCGTTTGGCCCGTTCGCCCTTGTCAATGGGCAGGTACCCGTGAAAAGCAAATGACTGTCCGTTAAAGCCCGATCCCATCAGCGTGAGCAGAATCGACGAAGGCCCTACCAGCGGAGCCACCCGCAATCCCGATTCATGAGCCAGACGTACCGCCACCGCTCCGGGATCGGCAATGCCCGGACAACCCGCTTCGGATAATACACCGATGTCTTTGCCCTGCCATTGCCGAAGTTGTTGGCGGGTTTCCTGCACGGGCGTATCCTTGTGTAGCTCGAGGAAGGTAAGTTCTTCGATTTTTCTCCCCGTTTTTAATTCCGAAATAAACCGCCGGGCGGTACGCAGATTTTCCGCAAAGAAAACGTCCGTGCGAAGAATGACTTCACGGATTTGCGGACTCAATACGGCATCAGCCGTACCCGGAGCCAGCACGGTAGGAATCAGAAATAAGGTGGCTCGAGAGCCGGATTCTTGGGTATTCATTTCGTTATAATTCCGGTGAAGCCTATTCCTTCAAAAAGTTCATGACCGCCTCGATAAATGCCTGGGGCTGGTCGGCCTGTACCCAATGACTGGCTCCGGCGATGGTCTCCACGCGAGCCTTCGGAAAAATCCGGTAAATCTCCTTTTCATCCTCTTCGGTGATGTACGAAGAAAGTTCACCGCGTAAGAACAGCACGGGTTTAGACACGGAATGAATGCCGCTTAGCTCACTACCCACGGTTTCAATTTCCCGCGTAATGACGGGCAGGTTCAGTCGCCAGGTAAAACCTCCTTCATCGGCACGAGCCAGATTTTTCAATACAAAAGCCCGGGTACCTGGGTGGTCTTCGTACTGGGTGAAAAAGGTTTCGGCGTCCTGACGGTTTTTGATCGTCGCCAAAGGCATCAGGTTCATGCCCTTCAGAATGCCGGTATGGTGAACCGGGTAAAACCGTGGAGCAATATCGACGACAACCATCTTCTGCCAGGCCTCCGGATAGTTGAGGGCAAACTGCATGACCGTTTTTCCACCCATGGAATGGCCAATCAGCAGGGGATCGGTGAGTTGCTGATCCTGAATAAATTCGTGCAAATCTTCCGCCATTTCCTCGTAGCCAAAGTCATCACTCCAGGGAGAACGACCGTGATTGCGTTGATCGAGCATGAATACCCGAAAGCCTTTTTCAGCAATCTGCTTGCCGACGGTCAGCCAGTTGTCGGCCGAGCCAAATACGCCGTGTAAAATCACGATGGCCGGGCCGCTTTCGCCCGCTTGCCGAAAAAATAATTTCATAAGCAACAATGGTCTTTTCCGGAATTTAACGTCATCATTCCGGGTTAGCTATACAACTTTTGCGGACAAAGTTATCCACCCGACGTCAATCCTTCGTAAACTTGCCGAGGATTACCGTATTCAGGGCTAAAAAATACTGGCCTATAAAGTACCCCAGGCGGTTGTCTCTGAATACCGATCACCACACATGAGTCTTTCCATACAACAAATACAGGCTCCCATCAATGCTGAAATGAAGGCATTTGAGGGAAAATTTAGAGAGTTCATGAAAAGCGACGTCATGTTGCTCGATCAGATCATGAACTATATTGTTCGGCGAAAAGGGAAACAAATTCGGCCCATGTTCGTCTTTCTGGCGGCGGGTACCTGCGGGACGATCAATGAATCGACGTACCGGGGAGCTTCGCTGATTGAACTCATTCATACCGCAACGTTGGTACATGACGACGTCGTGGATGATTCGAATTACCGCCGGGGATTCTTTTCAGTGAATGCCCTCTGGAAGAATAAAATTGCCGTGCTCGTGGGTGATTACCTGTTGTCGCGGAGCCTGTTTCTGGCCGTGGACAACGAAGATTTCGATTTCCTCAAACTCATCAACCGCTCGGTGAAGGAGATGTCGGAAGGAGAGTTGATGCAGATTGAAAAAGCTCGCCGGCTGGACATTACTGAAGAAGTGTACTTCGAAATTATCCGTCAGAAAACGGCGACCCTTATTGCGGCCTGCTGTGCGGTGGGAGCCCGGTCGGTGCAGCAAACCAAGGAAATGGTAGAGCGGATGCGGCTGTTTGGCGAAAAAGTGGGGATTGCCTTTCAAATCAAAGACGACCTTTTCGATTACGGAGACGCTGAAATTGGTAAGCCCGTTGGGATCGATATTAAGGAAAAGAAAATGACGTTACCGCTGATCTATGCCCTGAATCGGGCCGACTGGCTGACGAAACGGCGGATTATCAATACCATCAAAAACGATTCGGAGAACCCGAAAAAAGTAGGAGAGGTCATTGATTTCGTCAAAAGCTCCGGAGGTATCGAGTACGCCACACAGGTCATGCAACGCTACGTCAACGAAGCCCTGACCATCCTGAGCGAGTTTCCGGCGAATATCTACCGGGAATCACTCCAGAATCTGGTTCAGTTTACCATCGAACGTACCAAATAAAAAAAGGCTTATCCGGTCACGGGTAAGCCTTTTTTCTTAACACGATGGGGGTTAATTCGGGACGAAGGTGATTTCGGGAATACCGATGACAGAATTCTTTTTCATGGTTGTGGGGAATACTGAAGCCGTAGAGCCACTGGGAACGACTCGTTCGCCTTCGTTATGAAAGAGAATACTTCCCTGGACAAAAGGCATAAAATCAGTTGTACCTTTTTTATAAAAGTAGTACTTCTTGGCTACGCCCATCGAAAGGTTGTTGATACTCACGACGTATTTCTTTGTAGCATCCGTAATTTCCAGCGGATCGATGGGGATTAAAACTAGCTTTTCGGGGGAATCGACTTCTACCGCTTTCTGGCGTAAGATACTCTGGTCGGCTGCATCCCAGAGCGTAACGGTATACGTACCTACCTCGGGCATTTTGGCCCCCACCTGCGTGATTTTTCCGGGAACCGAAGCACTGAAGTAAATACCGACTTCCCAGCGGCCATTATTGTATTGATCCGAGGTGACGTCTGTCCCTTTCACAAACGTAGAGATCGGGTTCTCCTGGGGCTTGGTGTCTTCGCCTTTATCCTTACAGCTAAGCAACAGAGCCAGGGAGAGAACGACTAAAAAAAGAGATTGGGTTTTCATTGGTTATTGGAGCTTTAAGAAGGTTGATGGGACAAAGCTCCGAAGGATGGCCTCGCGACGAAATACCACATTTCAGGGAGGTCCTTACCCAGGGTAGGTAAAATCATTGTTAAAAATTTACTGAGCTCACGATAGTACTATTCTTTTGACAGTATCTTTCGACGACAATTACCCATAAATCTATCTACAATCATGATCAAACGTAATGCTACAGCTGTTTGGAAAGGCAGCGGAAAAGAAGGTTCAGGAGCGTTGACGACCGCTAGCACAGTGCTCGACAGCACTCAGTACTCATTCAATACGCGTTTTGCGGATGGTAAGGGTACGAACCCTGAAGAACTCATTGCGGCAGCCCACGCGGGCTGTTTTGCCATGAAACTGAGCTTCGATTTGAACGAAGCAGGTTTTACGGCCGATGAAATCAACGCGAAAGCTACGGTGGTGCTCGATCCTTCCAAAGGTGAGGTCACGGAGAGTAATATCGTTCTGACGGCAAAAATCCCAAATATCACCGAAGAACAATTCCAGGAAATCGCGGCTGGAGCGAAAGCAAACTGTCCGATTTCGAAGTTACTGAAGGCTTCCATTTCACTGGATGCTTCATTGGCTTAAGTACAAATCATTGCACGGAAACGGGATAACTCACGCAAGGAGTTATCCCGTTTTATTTTCAGCCCCAGGCACTGTATCTTCGAATAGATTTTGTGCTTTCGAATTTTATTTAGGTATGCCCATTAGTAAAGAATTAAAAACGGCCATTCTGGGCCTCACGCGGGAGGAAAAAGACAAACTACTACTGCGGCTCATCAATAAACACAAAGACTTACAGGAACAGCTTATTTTTCAATTGCTGGAAGATGGCCAAACGTTACCGGAACGACGCGACGATCTGCGTAACAAAATGGATCGTTTCTACAAACTCGACCCGGATTCGTCGGGCTGGTTAATGACGGATATGCGGCGACTGCACGCCGAAATTACCTACCACGTGAAGATTACCAAGGATAAGTACGGAGAAGTGGAATTGGTACTGTATCTGCTGAATGAATGCTTTGAGAAGCAGTTGCCGTACGTGCAGAAGTACACGTCCAAAACCGATGGCCTGGCCGAGTACATCGCCAAGCGGACGGAAGCCATACTGAAGAAACTGACGAAGTTGCACCCCGATATTCAGTTCGAATTTCTGGAGGATGTCAATCACCTACTCGAACGGGTGTATGCCTACGCTCCGGCACCCTATGCCAAGCAGTTAGGGTTACCGAAGCGTATGGATATTCGTTAGAGAATAGGATCGATGTCTTTCTTGCGTTTCCGATGCTGATAGCGGTCGTACACATATTGAATGATGCCGTCTTTCAGCCCCAGATCCGGTACCAGGATTTCCGTCGCTCCTGACCAACGCATGGCTGACAGATAGATTTCGGAAGCGGGTACAATTACGTCCGCCCGGTCGGGGTTGAGCTGGAGTTTATTAATGCGATCTTCCAGCGAGTAAGAGCCGATGTATTTCTGAATCCGTTCCAATTCCTTAATATCCATGCTGGATTCAGTAACGCGGGTCTTGGCTAGATTGAACAGCTTGTTGATGTTTCCACCCGTACCAATCGCCCGGATACCGGCCTGTTTCGGCCCAATGTGGTCCTGAATCCAGCGTTGCATTTTCTCCCAGTCGGATTTCTGCTCTTTTCCTTCCAGTAAGCGTACGGAGCCGATTTTAAACGAACGACTCGCGACTTTCTGCCGGTTCACGTACAGGTTCAGCTCGCTTGATCCGCCACCTACATCCACGTGCAGGTAATTGGTATCGGTATCGAGGGACTGAACCACGACGTTGTTGATCAGTTCGGCTTCTTTCGCTCCTTCGATGATGTTAATTTTCATGTCGAGCTGCCCTTCAATCCGTGTGACAATGTCACTGGCATTAGAAGCCTCCCGCATGGCCGAAGTCGCACAAATCAGGTAATCTTTACACTCGTGCAGTTCAATCAAAAGCTTGAATGAATGAAGCATTTTATAAAGCCGTACTTCGCCTTCAGCACTAATGGAACCCGTCGTAAACACGTCCATTCCCAGGCGTAAGGGGAAACGTACATATTCTACTTTTTTGAAGGTCAGTACGCCCTCGTTTTCCAGTACTTTGGAGATTTGCAGACGGGCGGCGTTAGAGCCAATGTCGATCGCTGCTAGTTTCATACGGAGATGGTTTCAGGGATTATTAATAGCGTTCAATTAAGTAGCGTCGTTCGCAGGCCTGCAATCGGGTGGCTGGGTTCAGAAATTCACCGTTTAGCGTCGATAAATGGAAATGCGGATTGGACCGGATCTGAGCCATTTTCACGCCCGCCTGCCGAAGTTCGGCCAAGCCCGTCGAATCGGTTAGTATCCAGCGGGTCTCGGGTATTTTGCCTTCGGGTAGCGGCGGATGTAACTTTTTAGTATAAAAGTCAAACGTGTAACTGTAAATCCGGTAGAAACTGAACGAATCCCGAACGGCCGGATCAGCGGTTCGGGCAAATTCGTATCCCGAATCATAGCGGAATAGGTACGGATAGGCGTTGGCACTTAGCGACATAAAGGTAATCGAAATCCCCGCCAGCGAAACCGCGACCAAACGAACAAAAACCGGCGATTGACGAATGCTCAGATATAAAAGAAATCCTGCCACGGCCAGAGCAACCAGTTGGTTGAGGAGTCCCGGAATGGGCGTAATCACCGTATTCAAGTAAATCGTAATCCCCATCATGAGCGTAACCACTACCGCCTGCACGATCATGAGCGAACGAATAGTTTTCTCGGAACTGGACAGCAACTGCCCACTCAGCTGAATCGCCAGATATGGGTACAGCAAATTCAGGTAATGTGGTAATTTGTACTGAGCCATCGAGAGAATCAGCATCATCGAAACGATAATTCCCAGCGTGAGTACTTCTTTCTGAGCTTTGAAATGCCGAATCGCCCGAAAGAGCGACCAATAGATCAGAAAGGCCCAGGGCAGACACGACCACAGGAGGGTATGGAAAAAGAAGAAGTAGTCGTTGGAGCCGGAACTTCCCCAGGCTTCACCCTGAAAACGTTCAACACTTTGTCCCAAAAGAATAAACTTGATACCCGAAAGGCCCGTCATGCCTCGGATGACTTTCTCGGGATGTAAATCGAATTGCAGATAGTAGCAGTACAGAATCGGACTGATAAAGACCAAAAACGAAAAACCAATGAAGACCCAGCTCCACTGAAAAATAGCCTTCCAGTTGCGTTCGTACAATAGCTGAAATCCTAACGCCATCAACGGCATCGCCAGACCAATTCCCCCTTTGGTCGCAAAACCCAGAGCCAGTCCCAGAGCCGAACCCAGGGCATATTTGCGTTTGCCTTCGCGAACAAAGGATAGTAACATCCAGACGGAGAAAACCATACAGGCCGTTAGCAGAGCATCCATCCGTACGTCCTGATTGGATAAAAACTGAGCGTAACAGGAGGCGTAAATCAAAGCAGCCAGTCGGCCTACCGCTTCCGAATACAGGAGTTTACCTAATCGAAAAGCCGAATAGAAACCCACAATGGAAGCCAGCATGGAAGGGAACTTATAGGCAAAGGTATTAATGCCAAATGTTTTGAAGGACAAGGCACTCAGCCAGAAGAGTAGGTGCGGCTTATCGAGATAATCCCGGCCCCGGTCAATGAGGCTAACCCAGTCATTGGTCTCCACCATGTGCAGGGCAATCAGGGCGTGGTGAGCCGGATCGGTATCGAATAGGGGAACGAATAAACCAATGATATATACGGCGGCCAGAGCCAGCCACATAATCCAGTAGATCGGACTAAATAAAAAACGTTCAGCTTGCATGCAGTCAAAGAGGTAGAACTGTCCCGAAGGTAGGGATGCCAAAAATAAGGCAGGAATTCAATTAATCACGCGTTTCGGGCCGCTCGGGCAACGTGATAAATGCACCCAGGGAAGAACTCAGGGCGTTAATAAAGAAAAAGAGTAGACTAGCGAGTACTGCTTGGTCGGACTGAATGGGCAGGTACTCCGCCGCCGTTAGAAAGACAAATTCCCGAACGCCAATGCCACCCACAGTCAGGGGAAGTACAGAAGCGATGGAAGAAACCAGAAAAACCAGTCCGTATTCCAGCGAATGATCCGTTACACCGATGGATCGCAGTAACAGCAGAATGACGATTACCTGCGTGGACTGAACACCCAGTGAAAGTGAAAAAGCAGCGGGAAACACGGGTACAAATTTCCGAAAGAACAAACGGTATACGCCCCAGCCGCCCGCTCCCACGAGCAGGGCCAGCCCCGACAGCCAGCCGTACGGTAATCCAAACTGGCTCGTCAGCCAGGTGCTCGAACCACCCAGCAGGGCAATCATAAAGGTAATGGCCAGCATGCCGCTGCCCCGGTCCAGCAATAATACCGAAAGTATCAGTCGGTAATCGGTCTGGTGACGGGTACGCAACAGCCAGGCTTTGTAGCCATCGCCACCAATGCCCCCCGGTAAAAACAGGTTGAAAAACATCGAGCGATAGTACAATCGCAGCAAAAAGGAGAAAGGCTCTGCTAGGGGAACCGCTTTCAGGTGTTGCTGAAAGCGACTCGTACTCAACAACTGGGAAATGTTATACAGCACCAGAGCGACTAAAATCCAGCCCCACTGGGCTCGACGGAGTAGGGGCCAGATTCGCTCCCAGTCCATTTGATACGCTAGCCATCCTAAAGCCAAGCTCGTAAGCAGCAGCTTCAGGATGGTTTTAACGGCGGGGGATAACTTACTCAAGGGTAGAAACGGGGGAAGAAGCCGAGTACAATTCACGAACGAGATAGGTAGACTTCGTACCCGATTCGTAGTACGTTCGCATCATGATTTCGGCCATGAAACCGAAGGTAATGATTTGTAAGCCAGCCAGTAAGGTAACGACGGCTACCGTCAGCAAGGGACGTGTGCCGATATCTTCGCCAGTCAGTTTTACGCCCAGCAAATACAGACTAATCAACGCTCCAAACAAAAACGTCAGAATGCCGATGGGGCCAAATAAGTGCATCGGTCGGCGGAAATACTTCTGGAAAAAGACCATCAGTAACAAATCGGACATGACTTTAAAGGTACGTCCCAAGCCATATTTCGATTTGCCAAATTGCCGGGCGTGGTGGCGTACCGGCATTTCTGTCATCTTGGCACCCTGCATAGCGGCCAGTACCGGAATGAAGCGGTGTAGTTCACCGTACAGTCCCAGGTGCTGGGCAATTTGCCGACGGAAAATCTTCAGTGTACAGCCATAATCATGAAGGTATACACCCGTCATTTTACGAATCATGGCATTGGCAATCTTGCTGGGAACTTTCCGTAGCAACATACCGTCCTGCCGTTTGGCCCGTACGCCAGCGACGACGTCCCAACCTTCCCGCTGCAGTTTTTCGAGCATGATGGGAATATCGGCGGGATCGTTCTGTAAGTCACCGTCCAGGGTAACAATGTAGGGAGCTTTGGCCTCGGCAATACCCGCCGACATGGCCGTTGTCTGACCGTAGTTGCGGTTCAGTACTACCAGTCGTACGCGGTCGTCGGCGTACTGTTTAATCCGGGGAATGGTGGCGTCAGTAGAGCCGTCGTCCACCAAAATCAATTCATAATCCAGACCCTGCATGGCTTCGCGTACGCGTTGCAGCAGGGGTTGTATGTTGTCTTCTTCGTTTAAAAGCGTAATAACCAGGGAAAGAAGCGGTACCGTTTGCATGCAATCAATGAGTTAAGTGGGGAAGGGACGTCTTCCAGCGAACAAATTCTTTCAGCCCTTCTTCTATCGTCACTGTGGGTTGATAACCCAGCAACTCCTGCGATTTACTGAGGTCTGCGTAGGTTTGCGAAACATCGCCGGGCTGCTCTTCCCGGTATTCGTAAATGGCTTCACGGCCCAGTGCTACTTCGAGTGAAGCGACCAGCTTGCGTAAGGTAAGAGGTTTCCCCGAAGCAAGGTTAAACGTTTCAAAGCCGGGCTTTTCATACGCCAGAGCTTGCTCAATACCCGTTACGATGTCGCTGACGTGCGTATAGTCGCGACGCGTACTGCC
>NZ_JBMDWJ010000292.1:0-2561 GCF_048595215.1 Siphonobacter sp. | reverse complement strand
AATAAACGGAGCCCGTTGGTATAGGCATACGGCTGGCACCGGAACTGATGTTTAGAATGCTACCACCCTCCATACCAAACAGTTTCAACGCCTCCTGAATGGTAAGAATGGAACCTAATACATTGATGTTAAACTGTTGCTGAAACGTTTCGGCGGAGATCTGTTCAATCGGTTCATAGATGTAGATACCCGCATTATTGACCAGAATGTCCAGCGTACCAAACGCCTCTTTGGTGGTTTCAAATAGTCTTTTCACATCGGCTGGGTTCGACACATCGCCCTGCACGGCAATAGCGGTACCACCGTTAGCGGTGATAGCCTGGACCACCTGGTCTGCTCCGGCCTTACTGGAGGCATAGTTTACGACTACTTTAGCTCCTTCTGCCGCAAAGTACGTAGCAATGGAGGCACCGATACCTTTGGAAGCACCCGTAACGAGTGCCACTTTGTTCATTAACTTACTCATGGTTACTGCTCATTTATTGTTTGGGCAGCAAAACTAAAGGGGCTTGATTTATTTTAGTAACTTTGTATCTAAAAGTAACAGTAACCCCCAAGTAACTAAGTAACCTATGACGTGCGTACCCCGTAAAAGCGACGAACACAAAAAGGAGATGCGGGCGGTCCAGGACTGCATGCACGTACTCAATGGCAAATGGAAAATTGCCATCATCTCATCCATTTGCTATTACAGCAAAAGGAGGTTTTCCGACATTCTAAACGACGTGGACGGGATCTCGAACAAAATGCTCAGTAAGGAACTCAAAGAGCTGGAAATCAATCAGCTCGTTAAGCGAACGGTGCTGGATACTCAGCCAGTAACCGTACAGTATGAACTGACCGATCACGGCTGGTCACTGAGAACCATTATTGAGAATCTGACTACTTGGGGCATCGAGCACCGGAAGAAGATTTTTGAAAGCTAAAGGTTCGGCTGTTGAACCGCTAATTGTATTTTGTATGCTACTGAATTGGTGTTGGTAGTACCCAGTTTGATTCCCCGTATACTTTCGTAGTACACCGATGGGCAGCGAAAAACATATTATTTTTCCATAAGCTGGCGGTAGGATCACGCTTGTACGGGTAGTAATTTTGAGACTTTGCTGGTACCTGAGAACAGCCTATACGGAGACGTATCGCTAGTGAGGTGATAACCCAAGGAGTATCCATGTCAAATTTCCAAATTCCCGGTACTGCCTTTGCGGATGCCAAACCTCATTACCACATTCTGGATGGATTACGGGGTGTAGCAGCCTTGAGTGTGGTATGTTTTCACGTGTTCGAAGCCTTTGCTACCAGTCACTTAGACCAGATTATCAATCACGGTTATCTGGCGGTAGACTTCTTCTTTATTCTCTCGGGCTTCGTGGTGGGCTATGCGTACGATGATCGCTGGGAGAAGATGACGGTTCTGGACTTTATCAAACGTCGATTGATTCGTTTGCATCCCCTGGTGGTACTAGGGGCCATCATCGGAGCGATTATGTTTTATACGCAGGGGTGCTCAGTTTGGGATGTATCCCAAGTATCCGTTTCCATGCTCTTGGTAGCGACGTTGATCAACGCCCTGCTCATCCCCGCGACGCCTGGTTTTGAAATTCGGGGCGTCGGCGAAATGTTTCCCTTAAATGGCCCAAGCTGGTCGCTGTTCTTCGAGTATATCGGGAATCTCCTCTACGCGTTCTGGTTGCGTAAGCTTTCCACGAAAGCATTAGCCGTACTGGTGATACTGGCGGCATTCGGTTTGGCAGCTTTCGCGATGCTTGGGCCCTACGGTGATCTATGCGTGGGTTTTTCGATAACGGGTGACAACATGCTCGGCGGCTCGTTACGTCTGCTGTTTTCGTTCGCGGCGGGCTTACTTCTCTCCCGCGTATTCAAGCCGATCGCGGTCAAAGGGACGTTCTGGATCGGTAGTCTGGCCATTCTTATATTATCGGCGATCCCACGCATCGGCGGCAGTGAACACCTGTGGATGAATGGTTTATACGATACCTTCTGTGTGACGATCATCTTTCCGATATTGGTTTATCTGGGAGCTTCCGAAACCACGATCAGCCAACGTATGACTCGGCTATGTACCTTATTAGGCGACCTTTCGTACCCTTTATACATGGTTCATTACCCGTTCATTTACCTGTACTTCGCCTGGGTGAAAAATGAAAAACTCACCTTCGAACAATCATTGCCTGGAGCGTTGGCTTTGGTCGTGGGTTCAGTAATCCTGGCGTATGGCTGCCTGAAGCTGTACGATGAACCCGTCCGCCGGTATCTGACGGATCGTCTGCTACGCGTACGGAAATAGACACTTGACACAAGATACAGGTTTGGCTAAAGGCAATATACGGCTTCGCGGAGCGTCACATTTGATAGATCAATGCATTGATATTCATCCCTGCTCCCACGGAGGCCAGTAGAATATAATCTTCTTTTTGCAGGGAATACCCCGGCAATTCACCCTGCATGACCTGATGCAACAGCGTAGGAATTGTGGCAACGGAGCTATTGCCCATCCAGCGAATGTTCATGGGCAGGATGGCAGGCGGAGGCGTCTGTCCGTA
>NZ_JBMDWJ010000291.1:0-22995 GCF_048595215.1 Siphonobacter sp. | reverse complement strand
AATCGTGAACATCGGCACGCGGAAGGGCGTCAGTGTTCCTTCGGCTAAGGCCCGAATCTCCAGCGGCAGGTAACCCAACTCGTGCAGGGCTTCGACATGATCGTACGTGATGGCACCTTTGCCGAGGTAGTGTTCAATCCGTCGCTGGTATTTTTTTACAACTTCAGTTTTCGGTTTTTTGAAAAACTGCTCTTCAAATTCTTCCAGCAAATACTTTTTAATGAAGTATTGCAAGCCAAAGAAAACCACGTGATCGACGCCTTCGATACGACTTTTACGGGGCGTGAAATTACTGTATACCAATTCAGTACCCGTTGGGTATTGGTTGCGGTGATCGACTTTGTAACCGTCGGAGAGATGGATGGGATTCATAGCGAAAGGCGTTAGAAAAGAGCAGGTGAGAGATGAACTTGGGTCAGAGCGTCGCTGGAAAGCGTCTGGAAGGAATCCGTACTGAAGATCTGATCGTAGTAGGCGGATAACTCGGTGAAGCCTCGGCTGAAGATTCCGTGACTAACAATCAGAACCAGCGAATCCGCTCCGTGCTGACGTAGAGCCTCGGCCAGTTGCAGGAAGGTGGCTCCGCCGTCGCAAATGTCATCGACTACGACGCAGGTCTGTCCCCGCAAATCGTCCGCGTATACCCGGACATTGCTGAGCTGACCCGTGGCGGTATTGCGTTTTTTGCTGCATTCTACGTAATCAACGCCAAGACGTTGGGCCAGGGCTGCTGTTTTTTTCAAGGCTCCGGCGTCCGGCGAAATCAATACGTAGTCTGAAAGGGAGACGAGGCAGGTTTGAGCAAACGTCTGATTGGAAATGACTTTTACGTTTTGGAGTAAAGCAGGCGTTACGTCAGAATGCGGATCGAAAATCTGTACTTCTTTGAATTGTAGAGCATTGATCAGATCAGCATAGATCTTCACCGTAAGGGCTTCGCCCACCTGCGTACAACGATCCTGACGGGCACCGGGAAAATAAGGAAGAAACAAATACAGGTTTTGTACGCCCGCCCGTCGCAACGCATCAACGGCTACCAGTAAAAGGCCCATATCCTGGAAAGAGCGAATACGGGTAGTCACCTGAACGTCGGCTCCGGCAACGGGTTCCTGAATGCGAATGTGCGGCTCGCCGCCGTTGAACGTAAACGCCTCATAAGCCAAACCAGGGCCGTAGGGCTGAAAGGTGTATTCAAGATTGATGACTTTCATATTTGCGTATATTTTACGCAAATATGTAGGGGTCTGATCAATCCTGCAAGCAAATCAGGAAAAAATTTGTGTAAAAAATACGCAAAATAGAAATCAGGGAATTTCGAAGTAGAAATTTTCGTGTTGCAGAGCCTGATAGCGTTCCAGATCGAAGCGATATAGCGAAGCAGGGCGGCCCCGGCCGTCGGAAACTTTAGTGGATAACTCCTCAAGGATACCAAAGCTGAGCATCTTCTTACGAAAATTCCGCCGATCCAGCGGTTGATTTAGGATGGTACTGTAGAGCCGTTCGAGATCACTGAACAGAAACTTTTCGGGAAGCAGGTCAAAGCCAATCGGCTGATACCGCAATTTGGAGCGGAGCCGGGTGAGGGCTTTCTCAAGAATCTGGGCGTGATCGAATGCCAGCGGGGGCAGTTCCTGCGTATCAAACCACTGGGCATCCGTGGCATCCGTTGAGGCTTGGAGCGGCATGTTGTCCGAACGAATAATGGCCATATAGGCAATCGAAACCACCCGAAACCGGGGGTCCCGGCGGGGTTCGCCGAAGCTGAAGAGTTGTTCGAGGTAATTGATTTTCAATCCCGTTTCCTCGGAAAGTTCGCGTTCAACGGCCTGTTCCAGACTTTCTGGCTCCGCAACAAAGCCGCCTGGTAAGGCCCACTGCCCTTCGAAAGGCTCATACTTGCGACGAATCAGTAAGACCTGTAACCGATCCGAGTGGTAACCAAACACCACGGCATCCACCGTCAAACGAATTCCCTGTTCGGGATACTGAAAAGCTTCGGACATACGCATTAGAGTAGTCCACAAAAGTAAGCGTATACGGGTTTAATCACAGCCACTGCTTCAATTCCAGTAACGAACTCAACTGGTAGGTCGCTTCCCGTTCTGGGTACAGCGACTGCCGGGGCCGGAAGTAGGCGGCGTGCATGCCCACGCCCAGGGCACCCGCTACGTCGGCTTCGGGGTTGTCACCAATCATCAGCGATTCGCAGGCGGTACAGCCCGCCGCCGTCATGGCATACTGAAACATTTCGGGCTCGGGTTTCTTGGCTCCGGCCCGCTTGCTGGTGATCACTTCCTTAAAATAACCCGTTAGCCCACTGCTATCCATTTTGATGTACTGCACGTCGCCAAAACCGTTGGTGATGATGTGCATATCGTAGCGGGGAGCCAGATAGTCCAGCAATTCCAAGGCTCCAGGTAGTAAATGCGGTTTGTACGGGCAATTCGCCAGATACCAGTCCGTCCATTCATCGCAGGAGCTATCCTCGGGGCAGCCGAGCACTTCCAGCACCTGCCGAAAACGGCGGCTACGGAGTTCTTCCTGCGAGATCTGACGGGTATCGTGCAGCTCCCACAGTTCGGCGTTAACCCGGTGAAACGTTGCCTGCAAATCCTCCGCACTTTTTACGCCGATTTTCCGTAAATCAAAGGTTTCAAAAAGCTCTACGAGCGTTTCGTTGGTATTGCGTTCAAAATCCCAGAGCGTATGATCCAGGTCAAAAAAGAGATGTTTGTAAACCGTTTTGGGCATTGTTAAATATCTTCTTGTCCGTAATCTGCGGACGGTGCGTCTCTAAAAAATCCGTGAACAACTCCAGCTCGTCGAGTAAAGGCTGGAAGTCGTACGTATCGTAATGATAACTTTCGGTATACACTTCCTTGAAATCCGTAATCAGGTAATCCAGCTGTTTGATATTCCAGCTTTTCAAACCCAGCAAATACAAGGTCTGAAAATGGTGGGCGAATTTGGGATACTCGTACCGGGAAGTCGTTTTAATATCAATCGCCCGGTCGCCGCCCACAATGTCAATCAGTCCATAGAACTCCACATTCTTAATCGCCGTACGCACGAAAAACTGCGTTTTGTACCGCATGGGAAGCTGTTTTCGCATGGCTTCGATGATGGGAGCCGGGAACTGCTCCTCGCCGCGTCCGGTAGTCAGAGCAGTTTCAAAACTAATGCCACGCTGCTGGGCGGGGGTAGTTGGCTGCGGAACCCGGTTGATGCGATCCAGCAGGTGCCGCTCCGTTACGTATAGTTCTCCATCCGTGTTTCGGAGTTCGTGATGGTACCACGAAAACAGCTGCATCAGAGTGGGATAGAGACGGTATTTAATCATGGTTGTACGAAAGCTTGGGGTGTTGCCGGTGCCAGTTCGTCGCCTGTTGATAGGCTTTGGCTACCTGGAGTAATTTGGCTTCCCCGAATAAGGATCCCATAAACGTAATACTGGTTGGTCGCTGCACGCCCTGCTCGCTTCGGAAACCGTTCGGCAGCACCACGCAAGGATGGCCCGTCAGGTTCGTCAGCGTCAGATTGGGGTTCCCAAAGGCAGGCGTTAGGTAAACGTCCAGCCCTTTGATTTTTTCTTGCATAGCCGCGATGAGTTTCGTCCGTAACCGGTTTGCCCGCAGGTATTCCACAGCTGGTACGAAGCGACTAGCTCTGAAATAATTGGGCCAGGCATTTTTGTGTTGCTGAACCAGTAGATCGTCGCGGTTCCTGGTCGTTAAATCGTCAAAAGCGGAGGCCCCCTCTACTGTTAATAATAGAGCCATATCACTGACGGGATATTCGGGCAACTGCATGGGTACGAGTTCAGCACCTAAGGATCTCAACGTAGCCAGGGTTAGTGAATCCTGCGTTTTGGTGGGATAGTTGCGGTCAAAGGCTGTGGGGAGATACCCGATTTTGAGGCCTTTCAGGGACGTTTGCGTACCGTCGTAATTAAACGGAGCCTTCACGATCGTATAATCGTTCTGGTCAGGACCTTGGATGGCGTTGAAAACGATGGCACAGTCTTCCACGGTGCGGGCCAGCGGACCGAGTTTGTCCATACTCCAGCTGAGCGTCATGGCTCCCGTGCGGGGCACGCGACCAAAGCTGGGCCGTAAACCCGTTGTGCCGCATTCGCTCGAAGGGGAAACGATGGAGCCCAGCGTTTCCGAACCAATGGCAAAGGGTAGTAATCCCGCCGCCACGGCCGAGGCCGAACCCGCCGAGGAGCCACTGGAGCCCCGGTTGAGATTCCAGGGATTACGGGTTTTACCCCCAAACCAGACGTCGCCCATTGCCAGCTCGCCCAGCGTGAGTTTGGCACAGAGTACGGCTCCGGCTTTTTCAAGTCGTTCGATGACCGTGGCGTTGTAGGCGAACTGTTGATCTTTATAAGCGGCCGAACCCCAAGTAGTTGGATAACCTTTCTGAGCCAGGAGGTCTTTTGCTCCGTAGGGAATGCCGTGCAATAGGCCCCGGTACTTGCCCGCCTTGATTTCGGCGTCGGCCTGTGCCGCCTGTTGCAGGGCCAGGGTCTCCGTCAGGGTAACGACACAGTGTAGGTGTACGTCGTATTTCTTCAAACGTTCCAAAAAAAAGCGGGTCAATTCAACGGACGTGAGCTGCCGGGTTCGCAGTAATTCAGCCAGTTCGCGTACGGAATACCAGGCCAGCTCGTCACGGTTATTCGGTACTTTTATCTTACCAGCGGGAGCGACTTTGAAGGGTAACGTCTGTGTTTCGAAAACAAAATTTGGGGGTAAGGGATTGAAGTACAGGGCGGGAGCAACGTCATTGCGTAGTTCAACTTTCCGCATACGTTCGTAACTCTGCCGCTTGCTGAGTAACTCGCCCCGCATGGAGTCGGCTTCGGCGGCGGTAAAATCCAGACCCAGTAGCTTTTCGGCTTCTTTGACGACGGAGACGGTAATGGCCCGATCATCGACGGCTTTCATGACAAAAGCTCCGAAGCCCATGCTGAGCAGGCACAAGGACAAAAGGGTTCTCTTTTTTTGCATGGGAAAAAATCGTTGACCTGTTAAATTAGTGAATAAAGGTTGAAGTTGGTGGTAGTAATGGGAGAGGCTTTGTCAAACGATGGTTTGTTTTATAGAGTAAGAGATCTGTTTCTCGTCCCACAGGCACGGCTGTTCAATAACCTCTGCCCAGTTAATGGAAAAACATCTGCTTAGTTTTACTCTTTCAGAGTTCCGTTATTCACCTAGCCTGGACTTGGTCCCGTAGTCAAGGCTGGCTTGTAGCCCATGAGCCTCTCCACGCCAAACGATAGCCTGCTTAGGGCCACCGCATTGCGGCTATCGTAGGTCGTTCCGTTGCTCATGGGCGGGAGAGGTTTTCATCTATTGACAATTAATTATTGATTTATTGTTGTCAGTTGATAGATGTTGGGTATTTACTGATCTCTTCATGGACGGGATAAAACCGAACCCCGTCCTATCGCGAAAAGCCGCCTTTTTCATCTGCAACGCGGTGGCCTGAAGCGGGATGAAAAGAGCGGTGTTCGCGATACGGACTAATGACCAGCCGTGCTTGCGGGACGAAATACTGACACTGTGATACTAGTTATTGGTTACTAGAAAATTTTTACAAAGAATGTCATACGGACTAATGACCAGCCGTCTCAATGGGACGAACAACAGTCCTAGTGCAATCGGACCTCTTACTTTATAAATTAAACCATCTTATATCAAACCCATTCAAACGCCCTTTATGCAACAGCTTTTCTTCTTCGTACTGGCCATTTTATGCGGGGCTGTTTTTCCTACGCAGGCGGGGCTAAACGCTCAGATGGCCCGCCTGACCGGGCAGGCACTTTGGGCGGCTTTCTTTTCCTTCGTTATGGGGGTAGTGGTCCTGTTTCTGGCGAGCCTGACAACCCGAACCTCGTTTGGGGAAGCGGTGGCGGCGGCGAAAACAGCTCCCTGGTACGTTTGGTTTGCTGGCGTTTTGGGAGCCTATTACATCAGTACGGTCATCGTAGTAATGCCGCGACTGGGTGTAGCCTTAACCTTCGGACTGGTGGTACTAGGCCAGATGATTGTATCCCTGTTGCTCGATCATTACGGCTGGTTGGGCGTAGCTGTCAAACCCATTTCCATCGGACGAATCGTGGGTGCCATGCTGATTGTGGGAGGAGTGGTATTGATTCGGAAGTTTTAATTGTCGTGAGAAAGTAAATCAACCAACCGACTAATAAAAAAGCCTCCTGAAAAAACCAAAGGCTTTTCAGGAGGCTACTAACCATTAACCCAACTACTAAGCCAAATTCACCAATGCTTCACGCAAGGCTACCAGCTTTGACTCGGCATCGGCTTTCTTTTGACGTTCTTTCTCTACGACTTCGGGTTTCGCATTCTGTACGAAGCGTTCATTGGAAAGTTTCGCGTCTACGGATTTCATAAATCCTTCGTTGTACTCGATTTCTTTCTGTAAACGGTCGCGTTCGGCTTCCACGTCGATCTTTTCACCCAAAGCGATGAAGAGTTTATCGGCTTTGATCAGGAAGGGCGAAACACCCGCTACGTCTTCCGTCACAAACGCAATCGGTGTAGTATTGGCCAGCTTCTGGATGATGGGGTCCACTTTTTGGTAGCGTTCCGAATGTTCGGTACGCACGGCTAGCGGCAGGGTTTCTTTGGGCGAAAGACCCTTCGAGTTACGGGTTTCCCGAACTTTCGTTACTACTTCAAACAATACATCGAAATCCGCTACCAGTCCCGCGTCGATGGCACCCACCGTTGGGTACGCCGCCCGGCAGAGGCTTTCGCCCTGGGAACGCTCGCGGAGGTTTTGCCAGATTTCTTCCGTAATGAACGGCATGAACGGGTGCATCAATGCCATCAGGCGTTCGAAGAAAGCGACCGTCGTTTCGTACGTTTCAGCGTCGATGGGTTTGCCGAATTCGGGCTTGATAATTTCCAGGTAATTCGAGCAGAATTCATCCCAGATCAGCTTATAGGCCGCATGCAGAGCATCCGAAATGCGGAATTTGCTGAAGTGATGCAGAATCTCGGCCAGCGTGGCGTTGAGTTTGGATTCAAACCAGGCAAAGGCCAGTTGATTCGAAGCCGGAGCGGATTCCGTGGAAATCTCCCAGCCCTTGATCAGACGGAAGGCATTCCATACTTTATTACAGAAATTACGTCCCTGTTCGCAGAGTTTTTCATCGAAGAGCAAATCGTTACCAGCGGGAGCGGAGAACAAAAGTCCCGTCCGCACGCCATCGGCACCGAATTTGGCAATCAGGTCCAGTGGGTCAGGAGAATTCCCAAGTTGCTTGGACATTTTCCGACCTTTCGCATCTCGTACAATACCCGTCAGGTACACATTCTTGAACGGACGCTCGCCCATAAATTCAAAGCCCGCCATGATCATCCGGGCAACCCAGAAGAATAGAATATCCGGACCCGTCACCAGATCGCTGGTGGGGTAATAGAATTTAATGTCTTCGTTGTCCGGATTCGAAATCGCATCGAATACGCCAAACGGCCACAGCCAGGAAGAGAACCAGGTATCCAATACGTCCGGATCCTGCTCTAAATCCTGCTCGGTCAAGGCGAACAGCTGCATTTCGTGCTGAGCTTTTCGCAGGGCTTCCCGTTTGTTTTTAGCAACGATAATGGTACCGTCCTGCAAATAGAAGGCCGGAATCTGCTGGCCCCACCAGAGTTGCCGGGAAATACACCAGTCGTGGATGTTTTCCATCCACACGCGGTACGTATTCTTGAATTTAGCGGGAATCAGAGCCACCTCATCGTTCATTACTGAATCCAGAGCGGGCTTGGCCATGTCATCCATCTTCAGCCACCATTGCATGGAGAGCTTGGGTTCGATAACGGCTCCCGTACGCTCGGACGTACCGACGTTTGACTTATACTCTTCAATTTTTTCCAGGTAACCCTTTTCCTCAAGTTCCTTAATGATGGCTTTGCGGGCCGCAAAACGATCCATACCCACAAAAAGCTGGGCTTTTTCGTTGAGCGTACCGTCATCACTCAAAATATCGATCACGGGCAGCCGGTGTTTCTGGCCCAGTTCGTAGTCATTCAAATCGTGAGCCGGAGTTACTTTCAGGGCTCCCGTACCGAAATCCATCGTTACGTATTCATCCAGAATCACGGGGATTTCCCGGTCGATCAATGGAATCCGTACTTTCTTGCCGTGCAGGTGCGTATACCGTTCGTCTTCCGGGTGAACGCAGAGGGCCGCATCGGCCATGATGGTTTCCGGGCGAACAGTAGCAATGGTTACCGAAGCTCCCTCTTCACCCACGACCGGATACTGAATGTAAACCAGTTTGGACTGTACTTCCTTAAAGATTACCTCCTCGTCCGAGAGAGCCGTTTTTCCCTGAGGATCCCAGTTGACCATCCGTACGCCCCGGTAAATCAGTCCTTTGTTGTACAAACGAACGAATACATCAATTACCGACTCGTAGTACTTCTCGTCCATCGTAAACCGCGTACGGTCCCAGTCGCAGGAAGCTCCGAGTTTTTTGAGTTGTTCGAGAATGATTCCGCCGTATTTGTCTTTCCACTCGAAGGCATACGAAAGAAACTCTTCCCGACTCAGATCGGTCTTGGCGATTCCCCGCTCCTTGAGCATGCCTACGACTTTGGCTTCCGTCGCAATGGAGGCGTGATCCGTACCCGGCACCCATACCGCCTCTTTGCCTTCCATGCGGGCCTTGCGGACCAGAATATCCTGAATCGTATTGTTGAGCATGTGGCCCATGTGCAGGATTCCCGTGACGTTTGGGGGAGGAATCACAATGGTGTACGGCTCTTTTTCAGGATTAGGCTGGGACGCGAAAAGCTTGTGCTGGAGCCAGTAGGCGTACCACTTATCTTCAACCTCGGTGGGCGAATACGTTTTGGAAATCGTGCTCATGGTAGTCATCGTTCGGGAGGAAAAATCACCCTCAACAGAATTTATTACGCAAAGATACGCAATTCGGAAGCGGCTCGGAAGGGGCATTTCTCGAATTGACGTTTCACAAACGCACTGATTTGCTGATGGATGCCTTATTTTTGCGAACTGTACTCTAGTTCAAGTAGACGAAAGTCGAACGATTCACCCTTGTTGATCCGAACCATGCGGCGTTTTTTCGTGAATGTGTATTCCATCTGGGCGGCCTTTTGGTTTGTATTTACGTTTCTGCTGATTTTCCCGTTTCAGTATATTTTCCTGCAAAAAGAAGCCTGGAAACCCCTGGCTCACCGCTGTAACCGGGTGTGGGCTCACCTGTTTTTTCCCCTGGTAGGCATGCCGATTCTGGTCCGATACGAAAGCGGTAAACCCGATCCTAAGCAGGCGTACGTTTTTGCGTCCAATCACTTTTCGTATCTGGACGTGGCCTCGATGATGCTGATTGTGGATAACTATTTCGCCTTTCTGGGAAAAAGCGTCTTGAAGAAAGCTCCGTTGTTTGGCTACATGTTTTCGAAACTGCACATTCAGGTAGATCGGAATGATCCGCAGAGTCGTTCGAAATCCCTGCAACGCTCGTACCGGGCTCTGGAGTCGGGACGGAGTATGGTGATTTATCCGGAAGGAGGCATTCGGGCAACGAACCCACCGCAGATGCACCCGGCCTTTAAGGATGGAGCGTTTCGGATGGCCATTCGCCAGCAGGTACCGCTGGTGCCCATTTCATTACTGAATAATTACCTGTTGCTGCCCGATAAGAAAAACATGCGGCTGAATCCTGGAGCCGTTCGGGCAGTGATTCATACGCCCATTCCAACGAAAGGTCTGACCGAAGCAGATGTGGAAAACTTACGGCATCAGGTCTTCGAAACGATTCAGCGTACGTTGGATGAGTACACGGCGAATCCAAAGGCTCATGCCAGTGAATACAAACGGCTGACGGTGATTTAAAAAGTATTTTTGCCACCAAGGCACGAAGATACCAAGGTTCACCAAGGAAAACGCCCTTACCTCGGTACCTCACGCTGAGCAACTCCGTGGTTGAATAGCTGAAAACCGCAAACTGACAACTCACTTATGCAAGTCGAAAAACAGACCTTACACAAAATGGCCCAGCTGGCCCGTTTGACCATTCGTCCCGAAGAAGAAGCAGAGCTGACCAATACGCTCAGCAGCGTACTGACCTGGATGGAACAACTCAACGAACTCGATACTACGCAGGTAGAACCCCTGACCCACATGACTCTGGAGGTAAATGCCTTACGGCCCGATAAAGCCCTCCAAACCCTTACGCACGAGCAGGGGCTGGTGAACGCTCCCAAGCGGGATGCGAACTATTTCCGCGTACCGAAAGTACTGGAATAAACGATCCAAGCGAGGTTGTAAACGTATCGCTCGGATTGGGCTACGTCACAATTTCAAATCGATCCCCATCCAGATACGCGGGAAATTTATCCCGAAATGTGGATAACTCTTCGTAATTCAGGGTATAGGTGTGGATAAGTGGGTTGCTATGTGGATAACTGATCCAGTTGCCTTTGAAGTCAATTAAACCCGAGGCACCGGAATGGGGAACGCCTTTACCGTCTGCACCCACACGGTTGACGCCCACGGTATAACACTGATTTTCAATGGCTCGGGCCGTTAACAGGCTCTTCCAGGCATTTTCCCGAGCGGCAGGCCAGTTGGCTACGTAGATCAACAGGTCATACTGGTTATCCACATTTCGGCTCCAAACCGGGAATCGCAGGTCGTAACAGATGAGGGGGCAGATCTTCCAGCCCTTCCAAGTGTGGATAAGTCGCCGGGTACCCGCCGTGTATACCTCATGTTCGTTGCCCATCCGAAAGAGGTGCCGCTTGTCGTAGGTTTCGTAAGTCCCATCGGGCTGCATCCACACGAGTCGGTTGTAATACTTCCCGCTTTCCTGTACTACAAAACTTCCCATTACTATGGCTTCCTGTTGAGCAGCCATTTGCCGCATCCAACGAGTAGTGGTTAAATTCATGGGTTCCGCCACGGCGGCCGGATTCATGGTAAAACCCGTCGTGAACATTTCGGGCAGGATGATGACATCCGTTGCTTCTGCATGTTCACTCAGCTTTTCTTCCAGCATCGCCAGATTTGCCGTTGGATTTTCCCAGTACAGGTTGGTCTGTACCAGCGTTACGCGTAGAGGCTCGGGCATGGCTATACTTTGTCTTTCGTTTTCTTGAAATACTTATTGAAAATGAATTTGAAGAAGTACCGAAACGGCTGCTCAATGGCTTTGTCGTACAAGCGGGCTTTCTTCAGATTAATCTGGTACTGCTCGCGAATGGTACGGGCGTGTTTAGCATAGATGTACGCGTAAATCCGATCGTCCGTTTCCAGATTCGTAAAATCGGATAACGAACCCGAACGAATCCGATAGTCAAACAGCGTTTCCGAAATGTGAAAAAACTGCCAGTCGGTTTGTGTTACGCGAATCCAGAACTCCCAGTCTTCGCAACCCGGTATTTGTTCGTCCAGCCCTCCGACTTGCTCCCAGACGGTTTTCCGAACGAGCGTACACATATCCAGAGCATTGGAAATGAACAGCTGCGAACCGTCGAATACGGCAGCTTTGAAACCTTTCCGCGTAGTGTCTCCGAAAAAATGAGCATTTCCGTAAACCACGCCCACGTCAGGCCGCGATTCCAGGACCGGAATTCCTTTCTCAAGGTATGCCGGACGAATTCGGTTATCACTATCCAGCAGTAACAGATACTTCCCCCGAGCGGTCCGAACACCCGTATTGCGGGCGGCAGCGGCTCCCTTGTTTTCCTGATGAAGAATGGAATACCCCCGCGTTTCCAGTTCCCGTAAATACTCAAGCGTATACGCGTCGGTTGAGCCGTCGTTGATAATAATGATTTCGTACGCGTACGAACCCTGATACGTTTCCACGCTGGCCAGGGCTTCGGGTAGATACGTTCCGGAATTATAACAGGGAATGATAACGGATACAAGCGGGGACATGCAGAAAGCTTATTTTTTCGATCGATGAAACGTCTGGTACAGCCGGATTGCCGTACGAATGAATCCTCGGGACGTTTGGTATTTTAAAGATCGGTACTCGGGCATGAGCCTGCGGACGTAAGCGGGGACAAGTTCCTGCCAGAGTGCCGCCATTTCCCGCACGTACTGCTCCCGGTTGCGGGAACCCACGCCGCCGTAGTCAAAAACAACGAGCGGATAGCGAATGTGGTGAAATACTTTATCCGCCAGAAAACTACGGAGGAAAAGCCAGTGATCCCCCGCCAGAGGATACGAAGCGGGATACGGACCCAATTCCCGAAAAAGCTCCGCCCGAAAAAGCGACGACTGATGATTCAGATTCTGCGTTTCCAGGAAAAGTAAATCCAGCGTAGCCGGGTGTCTGTGTAGCCATTTTTGGGTAACATCACCCTGAAAGCCGTACATATCGCCGTAGAAAACGTCTACGGTCGGGTGTGCTTCGATTTGTTCAAGGCAAGTTTTAATGACGGAGGCATCACTCAGGCAATCGCCCGCGTTAAGAAACATCAGGTACGTACCACTAGCCTTGGTGATGCCTTTATTCATGGCGGGGTAGATACCACCATCTGGCTCGCTGCACCAGTAGGTAAGCTTTGTATCATGTTTCCGCAGAAACTCTACGCTACCGTCCGTCGATCCGCCATCAATCACCAGGAATTCAAAATCCTGTACGGACTGACTCCAGACACTTTCCAGCGTTTTCCGTAAACCCTCGCCCTGATTATAATGAATGGTGATGATACTGAGTTTCATAGGTTAGTAGACCAGTGTCAAGGTCCCTTTCAGGGTCGGACGACCATTGTTGGGCTGGATGACGTAATAGTACGTAGCCGGCGGTAAGCGGGTACCCTTGTAGGTGCCATCAAAAGTAGTACCGTAACCTTTGGAAACGAAGATTTCCGTACCCCAGCGGTTAAAAATCCGAACATCGGCGTTGGGGTAGAACTCAATGCCCGGTAATTCCCAGGTATCATTGGTACCATCTCCATTGGGGGTGATGGCATTGGGAATGGTAAGGGCTTCCCACACCGTCACCAGTACATCGTCTTCCACCTGGCAACCCGCCGCTGAGGTGGCCCGAACGGTATAACGGGTAGTCTGATCCGGAGTGGCTGTCGGACTCTGAATCGTGGTCGAGCTAAGGCCGGTGGCGGGTGTCCATTCAAAGGTCAGGTCTTCGTCGCTTTGCGTCTGGATGACGACCGATTCCCCGCGGACAAAGCCCAGGTCCGGACCCGCATTGAGTCGGGGAGCGGGCGAAACGGTTGCCGTTTGTTGTACGACCGTTTTACAGCCCTGCTCATTGGTATACGTATAAGTCAGTGGAAAGCTGCCCACGCCCGCCAGCGAAGGATCGAACTGATCCGTACCCGAAACTACCCCTTGGCCCGCAAAGACGCCTCCCACGGGTGTACCTTGAAGGGTAAGTTTGGTCACGTTACTCTGGCAAATGGAAGGAATGGGTTCAAACGTAGCGGGTGTTTCCGGGTAAAGTTCCGCCGTATAGTCCGATGAAAAAGCCGTACAATTCCCGATTTTGACTTGAAACGAATACGTACCCGACGCCTGAACGACGTAGCGATTCTGCGTAGCTCCGGCAATGAGCTGGCCGTTGCGGTACCACTGAAACTGGTAACCCGTGGAATCATAGGCCATCAGCGTTACGTTGGCATCCCGGCAAAAACGATTCGCCGGAGGTAAATTTTGAAAGCGGGCCTGCGGCGTGTCGTAAATGTCAATCTGCTGGGAAGGGGTGTAGTAACAGGCATCGTCCAGACTTTGTACCCGTACCGCATACAACCCGCCCCGGGTGACCGTAATCGAGGACGTGGTTTCGGGTAGCGATACGCCATCTCGCTGCCAGCGGTAGCTGTAGTTGCCCGTTAGCGTCGAGAGTGTGATTTGTTGCGTGGCACAGGCGGGCAGGGGTACGTTGGCCGTAATGCTGGCCGCAGGGCCGGGCTTGAGCGTCAGCGTAACGGACTGGGATTCTTTCGAGGCCGAGCAAACAGTAGTCGAACTGATGACCACGCGATAGGTGCCCGGCGATTGAGCCTGGTACTGCCAGGAGGTGGCTCCTTCAATGTTACGCCCGTCTTTCTGCCATTGGTAGGTAGCATTCGACAGCTGCCGGGTTTTTAGGTCAAAAGAGCCGCTTTCGCAAACTTCGCCTTGCTGGAGTTGCTGCGTCGAGTCCGTCTGAAACACAATCGGATCGGGTAAGGTATTGTCCGGACAATCGACGACGAGTAGCTGAAAATCCCGTCGAACCATCCCGATTTTCTCCCCATTCCGGTATTCTTCTACCTGTACGGAAAACACAAAAAGCCCCAGTTGCGAGGGCGTTACGCTGAGCGTGCCCGTATTCGGATTGATCTGTAAGGCAGGGTTTCCCGGAATCTGGTTGTTAACCCCGTACGCATTCCCCCAACTCACCAAAGGGTAGGGGCTAGGAGCCGGTATGGAAGGATTCGGCCGGGCATCCGTCGTAAAACCCATGTAAGGCGTTTCCAGCGAATACCGTAATTGGTCACCGTCGGCATCGCTGGCTCCGAAGTTGAGCGTAAAGGGTTTATTCACGCACAGGTACTCTCCGTTAGGCGTACCAAAAACGGGCGACGAATTCTGAAAAGCCTGTCCGTTGCGTTGCAGAGCCGGAAATTCCAGGTAAAAAACCATCCCCGACCGGCCGGGCGATACCAGGTTTGCCGTAGCGGTATTCCGGCAACATCGTTCAAAAGCGACGTAGTAGCCCTGGGGGTCATTGTATTGCTTCGGATCCAGATTAAGCTCATAATGATAACGAAGGACGGAGGTCTTTAAATTTCGGGCTTCTGCACAGCTGGGATTGGTATAGCGAAGGGGCTGATCACTTTCCAGATCCATCCGAATATTTACCTCACGGTTATTATCCCGTTTGCGGAAAATTGAAATGACGATGTCACGTTCCTTGGGCGAAGTTCTGCCGCCAATTTCATCGAAGAACAGATTCATGTACAAATGGAATCGGCCGGGCGTATTGGGTACCGCCACCATTTCAAAATTTCCGCCAACAATATGATTGGCCCAGGCGGGCGAGAGTACGCCCCAAAAGAGGACTAATCCAAGGTACCATTTATTCATAGGCATATACGAAGATGAAGACTATCTCCGGAAAAACGTTGAATCTAGGGTCTGCATTTCACCAAACGTAGACTTATCTAAAGCGACGTATAGAAGATATGGGTAAATGATAAAAACCGCTCAATAAAAATTGGCCATTCGTCTAGATGGTAAAATAATATTTCATGTATCATCTAATTGGTAAAAATATATTGTACTAAATATAGGGTTTGGTTAAAGGGTTTATTCGGAGTTTATTTACAAAGTACAATCTTCAAGTACATTTTTTGCTTGCCAAATATTATTTCATTACTAACCTGGTTTTAATGTAAATTAATTTTTTGTTACTAAAAATGCTTTATTCTTAATGCTCATTTTATATTTTTGTAAAATTATCCGAGTAAGAAGTGCTAAGATTTATTCTTCTCTGAAAGATTTAGTATTGTTTCACTTGTAGCGAGCCAAGCGAGATATTAGAAAAATCTAATTTCCAGAAATCTAGATTAAGTCAATATTTTTTTTACACTTCTCCAGGGTTTTACCTAACTAAAACTATCAATGAAACAAAAGTTACTTCTTTGCTTGGCATTTCTGCTAAGCATGAGTTTGAGTTACGCTCAAACCTTAGTGAGGGGGACGGTTACGGCGGTAGAGGACAACTCTCCAGTGCCGGGCGTAAGCGTACTGGTAAAGGGAACCACTACCGGAACCGTTACGGACAGTCAGGGTAAATACTCTCTTAACGTCCCAGCTGGAAGCACCGTACTGGTCTTCAAGTCCATTGGATTTATTATGATGGAGATGCCGATTGGTAACAATTCGGTGGTTGATGTGCAGTTGAAGCAGGATGCGAAAGACCTGGAAGAAGTGGTTGTTCAGGTACCCTACGGACAAGCTAAAAAAGCGTTGTTCACGGGTTCGGTGAACCAGCTGAGCACGAAGGATTTCCAAACCCGTCCGATTTCCAACATTAACAATGCTCTGGCCGGGGTAGCTGCGGGTATTCAGGCGAGTGCAGGTAGTGGTCAGCCGGGCGATGGTCCTTCCATCCGTGTACGCGGATTTGGATCGATCAACGCGTCCAATGAGCCATTATACGTGGTGGATGGCGTGCCGTACTCAGGCAACATCGCCAACCTCAACCCTTCGGATATTGAGAGTATTTCGTTGCTGAAAGATGCGTCGTCGTCTTCCATCTACGGATCGCGGGCGGCTAACGGGGTAATCATGGTGACGACCCGTAAAGGCAGCAACAAAAGCCAGTTCACGATCAACGCCAGTCAGGGGGTAATGTCACGGGGAATTCCCGAGTACGACCGCGTAAATGCATTCGAGTACTATCCGCTGATGTGGGAAGCGTACCGGAACAGTCTTTCGTACGGAGCTCCTGCCGCTTCCGCCATTGGATTGGATGCGGCTAATGCCCGAGCTACAGCAGGTATTAAAGGTCTGCTGGGCTACAACCCCTTCAATGTTGCGGATAACGAAATCGTTACGGCTGACGGTAAAATCAACCCGAATGCTCGGTTGAAATACGGTAATGATCTGGATTGGGCGGAACCTTTGACGCGTCAAGGCAGCCGTTCGGATTACAACCTGAACTACAGCGGCGGTAGCGACAAGAGCGATTACTTCGTTTCTATGGGCTACGTTAATGAAAAAGGGTATTTGATCAACTCTGATTTCAAACGCTATACGGGTCGGATTAATGCGAACTTCAAGCCTCTGAAGTGGCTGAAAACGGGATTAAACCTGGCTGGAACCGTAACGGATGCCAAACAGGCCAATACCGTAGATAACAGTAGCGGATACGCTAACCCCTTCAACTTTGCCCGGGGTATGGGACCGATTTATCCCGTGTACGCTCGCAATCCCCAAACGGGAGAGCTGATTCTGGATCAGGGCGGTAATGCTCAGTATGACCTGGGCAACATGACGGCCCTGGGTTTATCCTCGCGTCCGGCGGGAGCCAATCCGGGTCGCCATATCGTAGCGGAAACGGAGTTGAACAAAAACATCCGTCGCCGGAATGTACTGAGTGCCCGTACGTATGGCGAAGTGACGTTCCTGAAAGACTTCAAGTTTACGACCAATATCAGCGTAGATATTACGAGCGATTTAGGCATTGGTTATGATAACACCTTGGTAGGGGATGGAGCTCCCGCTGGTCGTGCACGCCGTACGAACCGCATCACGAGTAACTACAACCTGAACCAGTTATTGAACTACTCCAAGACGATCAATAAGCACCATACCATTGATGCCTTACTTGGTCACGAAAACTACGACTGGACCTACAACTATATCTACGCGATGAGTCAGGGTCAGATCGTAACGGGTATTGATGAACTGGGTAACTTTACCACACCGAACTCTTCTACGTCCTATACGGACAAGTATCGCACGGAAGGTTATTTCTCACGGGTGAATTACGATTACGACGGCAAATACATCTTGTCCGCTTCGTTCCGCCGGGATGGTAGCTCTAAGTTTGCCCGCGACTCGCGTTGGGGTAATTTCTGGTCCGTAGGTGCCGGCTGGCGTCTGGACAACGAAAATTTCATGAAGAGCCTTTCGTGGGTGAATCTTCTGAAACTGAGAAGCTCCGTGGGTACTTCCGGTAACGATGGTGTTCTGGATGCCGATGGCAATCGTATTTACTACGCCTATCAGGCCCTGTACGGGATTGGTCAGAGCTATAACAATAACAGTGAGCCTGGTTTCCTGCAAACAAAACTGGCAGCGAATAATTTGCAGTGGGAGTCTAACCGGAGCATTGACGTAGGTCTGGAGTATGGTTTACTCAACAACCGTTTATCGGGTAGCGTGGAAGTATTCCATCGTAAGTCGGACAATCTGCTCTTTAGTGTACCGATTACGCTGGGCAGTGGGATGGCCGAGCAGCTGGCCAACATTGGCTCGATGTGGAATAAAGGAATTGAACTTCACGTAAACGCCGACATCATCCGTAAAAAGGATTTCCGCTGGAACATTGACGTAAACGCTACGATGCTGAAAAACCGCATTACGTCGTTGCCCGAAAACAACAAGCCCATCATCAGCGGAAGCTTCCGCCGGGCGGTTGGTCAGTCGATCTATGATTTCTGGCTGCGAGAATGGTACGGTGTGGATTCAGAGAATGGCGATGGTTTGTACCGGGCTGATCAATGGGTGAATAACACGACGACGAAAACGTACGTAATCGGTCAGGATACGGTAACCAATAACTCCAACAACGCCCGGTTCCACTACGCCGGTAGCTCTATCCCGGACGTATACGGCGGTATCTCGAATACCTTCAATTACAAGCGGTTTACGCTGACGGCTTTGCTGAACTATCAACTCGGTGGCTTAGCTCTGGATAACTCCTACGCTCAGTTGATGGCCGGTGGAAACTACGGAACGGCTTTGCATAAAGATCAGCTCAAACGCTGGCAGAACCCCGGTGACGTAACGGATGTACCCCGGATGGATGAAGCCCGACGTAGCTTCTTCAATGCGGCTTCGGATCGCTGGTTGACGAGTGCCTCGTACCTGAGTATTCGTTCGGTAAACCTGTCGTATAGCTTCGCTCCGGCTCTGCTGAATCGAATTAATGTAAAAAATGCGTCGGTATTTGTGAGTGGTGAAAACCTGTGGTTATTCTCGGCTCGTAAGGGTATGAACGTAGCCCAGCAATTCAACGGTATCGTGAATAATGCCTACATCCCCAACCGGGTTGTGTCGGTAGGCTTGAACCTGACTCTTTAAGCATTAGAAATCCATGAAAATGAATCAGATCAGTAAGTATCTGCTCACCGCAGGCCTGGCCCTCTCGCTTACAGCCTGTGATAAAGATTACCTGGAAACTCAACCGACGGATGCGGTATCTGAGCAGTCGGTGTTTACCAGTATTCCCAATGCCTGGGCGGCTCTAAACGGTATCCACCGTCAGTTGTACAGCCAGCAGGGAGATATGGATCAGGCCGGTCAAATGGGTCTGATGATTCACTTCGACGCCCTGGGTGACGACGTAGTCATGACGAGCACCGGAAACGGCTGGTACAATGGTACGTACCGTTGGACCATGCACCGCAGTGACGTGGCCAGCACCGTACGCTTCACGTACCTGTTCTACTACAAGCTCATTGCCAACGCCAATATGATTATCGCCAACATCGATAAAATTACGGGCGATGAGAAAGAGAAGAATGATATCAAGGCTCAGGCGTTGACCTACCGGGCCTGGAGTCACTTCATGCTGGTGCAGTTATACGGACAGCGGTATGAAGCAGGGGCAGCCAACACGCAGTTAGGAGTGCCTATCATGGTTGTCAATACGACGGAAGGACAGTCGCGGGCAACCGTCGCAGAAGTGTACACGCAGGTAAACAAAGACCTGGACGAAGCAATTGCTCTCTTCGGTACGGTTACGGCTACGCATGCGAAGTCCCACTTCAACATCAGTTCAGCGAAGGGTATGCAAGCCCGCGTCGCTCTGACGATGGGTGAATGGACGAAAGCGGCTACCCTGGCTAAAGAAGCCCGGGCCAAATACACGTTGATGTCCCAAGCTCAGTACTTGCAGGGTTTCAATAACATCACGAATCCGGAATGGATCTGGGGAAGTAGTCCGTTGTCCGTTCAAACGACGTATTTCCACTCATTCTTCGCGTTTATGTCGGGTAACTTTAACTCGACGAACATCCGCACGAACCCGAAGGCCATCAATTCGAAGCTGTACGCTACCATTGCCGCTACGGACGTTCGGAAGCAATTGTGGGACCCCACCGGTAAGAATACGGCTTTCCCCGTACCTCCCTCGGGCGAGCGGAAAGAATACATGAACCGTAAGTTTCTCGCAGAAAGCTCCAGTAGTAGCTTAGGTGACGTAGTATACATGCGGGCAGCCGAAATGTACCTGATTGAAGCGGAAGCTTTAGCTCACGCCGGTAAAGATGCCGATGCGGCTAAAGTACTGTACGATCTGGTTGTATCGCGTGACCCGTCTTACACGCAAAGTACGGCTACCGGTACGGCGCTGCTGAACGAAATTTTAACGCAACGTCGGGTAGAGCTTTGGGGTGAAGGATTCCGTTTCTTTGATTTGAAACGCCTCAACCAATCCCTGGATCGTACGGGAACCAATCACCAGCAAGCCTTGGCCCTGGTAATGACTATTCCCGCTGGTGATTCGCAGTGGCAGTATCTCTTCCCACGGGCAGAGCTGAACGTAAACCCCAATATTGTACAAAACCCCTAAGGGGCTTTAGACATCTGGGTTATGAAAAGGCACTATTCCGAAAGGGTAGTGCCTTTTTTGGTACCTTCCCTTTCCCGAGTTAATTTAACCCTTCCATCGGGTCATAAAAGGAGCTTACCAATATTATTTTTGTGTAGCAGGCTGGAAATCCCGAATCCATACAACTGGGGAGCGGAAGAGCGAATACGTTAGTACCATGGACCGACCAACAAATTTTTTTGATACAAAGATTGAATTCCTCAAAGGCGTAGGCCCGCAGAAAGGGGCACTGCTCAATACGGAGTTGAATATTTTTACGTTTGGCGATTTACTCCAACATTATCCCTTCCGGTACGAAGACCGTACGCGGTTCTACCGAATTTCGGAATTACGGGATGATCTGGCCGGAGCCCAAATCAAAGGACGGTTGCGTACCTGGGAAGTGATTGGTGAAGGGCATAAGGCTCGTTTGGTAGGCCAGTTTAGCGACGGTTCGGGAACCATGGAGCTGACCTGGTTTCAGGGCATTTCATTCCTGGAAAAAAGCTTACACCGGGATGGGCAGTACATTGTTTACGGCAAGCCAACGAGTTTCAACGGCAAGTTTCAGATCGTACACCCGGAAATGGACCTGCTGACCGCCGAAAACGAAAAAGGGGGCTACTGGCAACCGGTGTACAATCTGACGGAAAAACTCCGCAAGCGGTACGTCGATGCCAAAGCCATTGCCAAGTGGCAACGACAGATACTCGAACTGGCTGGACAACAGATCCGGGAGACCTTACCCAGCTTTCTCATCGAAAAATACCGACTGGCGTCCAAGGCTCAGGCCTTGTGGGGCATTCACGCTCCGGAAAACGAACAGCACATTCATCAGGCCAAACGACGCCTGAAATTCGAGGAGCTCTTTTATAACCAGCTCCGACTCATCAAACAGAAAATCCTGCGACGAACGGAATATCCCGGCCAGGTTTTTCAACGGACGCAGCTCATTCGTGACTTTTACGAACAGCACCTGCCCTTTGATCTGACCGGAGCCCAAAAACGGGTCATTCGCGAGATTTTCGAAGACATGCGTTCGGGAAAGCAAATGAACCGGTTGCTACAGGGTGACGTGGGTTCCGGCAAGACCATCGTAGCCTTCATCTGCATGTTACTGGCCATCGAAAACGAAGCTCAGGCATGTTTAATGGCTCCCACCGAAATTCTCGCCGATCAGCATTTCAAAGGCTTGATGCCTTTTGCGGAAGCGATGGGCCTGCGTATGTCCAAGCTGACGGGTTCGACCTCGAAGAAAGATCGAAAAGTACTGCACGAAGGCTTACTCGATGGCTCCATTCATATTGTGGTGGGCACCCACGCTCTGTTGGAAGATATTGTTCAATTCAAGAATCTCGGCTTGGTGGTCATTGATGAGCAACACCGCTTTGGCGTAGCCCAGCGGGCCAAGCTCTGGCAGAAAAACGAAGTCATCTATCCGCACATTCTGGTCATGACGGCCACGCCCATTCCGCGTACGCTGGCCATGACCTTGTACGGAGATCTGGACCTTTCGCAAATCGATGAATTGCCGCCGGGCCGGAAACCCATCGTTACCCGCTGGAAATCCGATCAGCACCGGCTGGAAGTTTTTGGCTTCGTACGCAATGAACTCCAGAAAGGACGGCAGATTTACATGGTGTATCCCCTGATTGAAGAATCCGAAAAGCTGGATTTCAAGGATCTGATGGATGGCTACGAAAGTGTCGTTCGGGCGTTTCCGGACTACCAGATCAGTATTGTGCACGGCAAAATGCCCGCCAAAGACAAGGATTTCGAAATGCAGCGGTTCATCAGTCGGGAAACCATGATCATGGTAGCGACGACCGTAATCGAGGTAGGCGTGAACGTACCCAACGCGTCGGTCATGATTATTGAAAGTGCCGAACGGTTTGGGTTATCGCAGTTGCACCAGTTACGGGGCCGCGTTGGACGGGGGGCGGATCAGAGTTATTGTATCCTGATGACGGGCTTGAAACTCAGTGCCGAAACCCGTACCCGCATGAAAGTAATGACCGAAACCAACGATGGCTTCGTGATTGCCGATACCGACTTACGCCTCCGGGGACCGGGTGACATGGCGGGTACGCAGCAAAGTGGCGTAGTGGATTTGTTACTGGCTGATTTGTCGAAAGACGGGGAAATCCTGAAGGCGGCCCGCGAGTCGGCTCAGGGCATTCTGGAAGAAGATCCCGAATTGGTACTCCCGAAAAACCAGGCCATCCGGAGTCAGCTCGATCAGATTCGAGAGAATGAAAGTAACTGGGCGAGGATTAGTTAGTAGTTGATGGTCAGTAGTCCTTTTGTGGGCTTATGGGTGACGTTGCAGCTAGGACTTGAAGAAAGATAGGGGCGATAGCTCTTCGTTTAGCTTTGCCTTCTATTGTGATGTTCGTCCTGGGGCCGTGGGGACTTATTACTATCTTTTCTCGCCCGAAAATCCTACTTTTGCAAACCTATCGTCTTCTCCGAAAGGCTGGAACGAAGTACACAAGTATCAGTGTTGATAGGTAGATCTAGTCTTTTGTTTCCATACCATAGCACCTATGAATTTCCCCGAATACAAAAACCTCGATTACGCCGCTGTCGCCGACGAAGTCCGGCAATTCTGGAAAGACAACCGGATTTTCGAGCAATCGATTGAACTG
>NZ_JBMDWJ010000290.1:0-8538 GCF_048595215.1 Siphonobacter sp. | reverse complement strand
TCATCAAAATGGGTCGGAAACGAGCCTTGGCTCCCTCGATGGCCGCGTTGAAAACCGACATCCCTTCGCGGTGTTTCTGTACGGCAAACTCCACAATCAATACGGCGTTTTTACCGAGCAGACCCACCAGCATGACCAGACCTACCTGAGCGTAGATGTCGTTGGCCAGACCCATCATTTTAATCAGAGCAAAGGAGCCGAAAATACCAGCGGGCAGTGAGAAAATAACCGCCAGCGGCAGAATAAAGCTTTCGTACTGAGCGGCGAGTACCATGTAAACGAATACCAGTACGATCAGGAAGATGTAAATGGCTTCGTTACCCCGCATGACCTCATCTTTCGAAAGACCCGCCCAGTCAATGTCATATCCTTTCGGCAGCGTTTTGGCCGCTACTTCCTTGATGACTTTGATGGCCTCGCCACTACTGTATCCTTTGGCTGGAGCACCCCGGAAGGCTGCCGTCGTATACATGTTGTAGCGGTTGATCTCGTTGGCTCCCTGCGTCTTCTTGATTTTCATGAAGGCTGAGAAAGGTACCATTTCACCTTTATCGTTCTTCACGTATAGTTGCAACAGATCGTCCGGTAAGCGACGGTACTCGGGAGCGGCCTGTACGAATACTTTAAAGAAGCGTTGGAATTTGATGAAGCCCAGCTCATAGGTACTACCAATCAGAATGGACAGCGTATTCATGGCATTACCGATGGAGACGCCCTTTTGCATGGCCAGTTTGTTATCAATTTCCAGTTCGTACTGCGGGTAGTTCGCACTGTAGAACGTGAAGAGACCCATCAATTCTTTCCGCTTTTTCAGCTCGGCCATAAAGTCGTTCGTGACTTTCTGCAACTGGTTGTAATCGCCGCTGTTGGTTTTGTCCAGCAACTGGAGGGAGAAACCACCCGCAGCACCGTAACCCGGTACGGCTGGCGGATCGAAGAACTCGATCGTCGCTCCGGGAATCGCCTTCGCTTTTTCTTCAAGTTCGTAGATGATCTCGTTCACCGTCTGGTGACGTTCTGACCAGGGCTTGAGGTTAATCAAACAGGTACCTGCGTTGGAACCCCGACCTTCCGTCAATACCTCGTAACCGGCCAAAGCAGAAACCGACTCAATACCTTCCACTTTCTCGGCAATAGACTGAAGCTTACGGCCAATATCGTTGGTACGTTCCAGGGTAGAACCCGGAGGCGTCTGAATGATGGCGTAAATCATCCCCTGATCTTCGCTGGGAATAAAGCCCGACGGAAGTGTACTGGAAATACCGAAGATGCCCAACCCAAAGACCAGCAAAATACCCCAGGTGATCACCCGACGATTCACGATCATGCGTAACAGGCCGGTGTACTTACCCGTTAGTTTATCAAAACCGCGGTTGAAGCTGTCCAGAGCCCGGTTCAGTACCGTTTTCTTACGAGGCTTGCCGTGATTATTCTTCAAAATCATGGCACAGAGTACCGGCGTCAGCGTCAGAGCAACCAGACCCGAAAGTACGATGGACGTAGCCATGGTAATCGAGAATTGCCGGTAGAAAATCCCTACGGGACCCGTCATGAAGGCAACCGGAACGAACACCGCCGTCATTAATAACGTAATGGCAATTACGGCTCCGCTAATCTCGTGCAGTACTTCCTTCACCGCTTTGTAGGGCGATAAATGCTTTTCCTCCATCTTGGCGTGCACGGCCTCGACGACTACAATGGCATCATCGACTACGATACCAATGGCCAGTACCAGAGCGAACAGCGTAATCATGTTGATGGTCAGCCCAAACATTTGCATGAAGGTAAAGGCTCCGATCAACGATACGGGTACTGCAATGGTTGGAATCAGCGTTGAACGCCAGTCGCCCAGGAAGATGAATACCACCAGAGCCACCAGAATAAACGCATCCCGCAGGGTGTGAATTACCCCCTCAATGGAAGCATCGAGGAAGTTGGAAACGTCGTAGCTGATTTTGTAATCCATACCCGGTGGGAAGGACGTTTTCTTCAGCTCCTCCAGTTTGTCTTTTACTTCCTTGATTACGTCACTGGCATTACTACCGTAGGTTTGTTTCAGGACAATAGCCGCCGAAGGATAGCCGTTTAGGTTAGAGTAAATATCGTAGTATTCACTGCCCAGCTCTACGCTGGCTACATCTTTCAGATACAAAATTTCTCCGTTCGGATTCGACTTGACGATCACATTTTTGTACTGCTCCACGTCATTGTAGCGGCCCTGATAGGTCAGTACGTATTCCAGAGCTTCGGCCCGTTTCCCGTCGCTTCGACCTAAACGACCCGGCGATCCGATGACGCTTTGCTCGTTCAGAGCTTCCATCACGTCGTCCGCCGAAATGTTGTAGGCCCGCATCCGGTCGGGTTTTAGCCAGATCCGCATGGCGTACTGACGGCTACCGAGGATACTCGCTTGACCAATCCCGCCCAGACGCTGCAATTCGGGTAACATGTTCACCCCAGCAAAGTTGAAGAGGAACTTCATGTCGGCGTGCGGGTCCTTACTATACAGGTTGACGTACATCAACATGTTCGGCACGATCCGGTTCACAATGATCCCTTCGCGTTGGACCAGAACGGGTAGCCGGTTGAGTACCTGAGCAATCCGGGTATTGATGTTGACGACCGCCTGATCGGGGTTCGTACCCAGGTTAAATACGACCTGAACGTTGGCTTCCCCGGCACTCGTAGCATCGGAAGTCATGTACTTCATGCCCGGAACCCCGTTGATGGCCTGCTCGATCGGAATCAACACCGATTCGGTCAGTACCTTGGCACTCGCTCCTGGATACGACGCCCGTACGATAACCATTGGGGGAGAAATCTCCGGGAACTGGGAGATGGGCAGACTGTTGATGGCCAGTATACCCGTTAATATGATGACCAGTGAAATGACAATTGCCAGTACGGGTCGATGAATGAATTGACGAAACATACGCTGAATATTTTAAATGCTTCTACTACTCGGTATACACTTTTAATTTCGGGATCACCGATTTGGGGTCCTCGTAGTTATAAGCGATTTTATCATTGTCGTGTACCTTACGGATACCTTCGAGAAGAATCTTGTCATTAGCCGCTAAACCTTCTTTGACTACGTAGAGGTCGGGCATCTCGGCTCCGACGGTAATTTCACGCGAGTGTACTTTGTTGTCTTTACCCACCACGTATACGTATCGTTTTTCCAGTACCTCGAACGTGGCTTTCTGCGGAATGATGAGGGCGTTTTTCAGCGGGACGGCCATTTGAATATTACCCGTTTCGCCGTGGCGAAGCAGACCTTTAGGGTTGGGGAAAGTGGCCCGGAAAGCAATGTTACCCGTCTCGTTATTGAAGTCCGCTTCAATGGTTTCGACTACGCCGGGATGAGCAAACAATTCATTGTTTGCCATTAAGAGGTTCACCTTAATTTTGTCCTGGTTTTGGTTGTGAGCCCTGAAATTGAGGTATTCGGCTTCCGGTACGTTGAAGTACACCCACAACTGGCGATTATCAGAGAGCGTGGTTAACAATTGACCTTCATCTACCAGACTTCCCAACCGTACCTGAAAACGATCGATGATGCCATCAAAAGGAGCCCGGATTTCAGTAAAATCAAGATGCGTATGAGCGAGGGAAAGTTCGGCTTTGGCTTTTTCGAGTTTCGCCATCGCCATCGCCAGTTCGTTTTTGGCGACTACGTTCTTATCGGCCAGGGGCTTAACGTTATCTACTTCAATCTGGGCCGCTTTGGCTTCGGCCTGAGCTTTCTGGAATTCGGCCTGGTACAGGTTCGGCATGATACGGAACAGAAGCTGTCCTTTCTTAACGAACTTTCCTTCGTCCACGTAGATGTTCTGTAGATAGCCTTTTTCCTGAGCCCGAAGTTCAATGTGGCTGATGGAGTGGATTTGGCATACGTAATTTTGCGTAATCAGCGTATCCATTTGGGCGGGACTGGTCACCAGATATTTGGTTTCCTCTTCCTTTTCTTCGTGTTTAGATTCGCAGCTTGCAAGGCACAATAGGCCACACAAGCTCATCAGCAGGAGCATTCGATTCATAGGGGTATTGCTTTTTAAAGCGGAATACGGGTTACTAAGTAGTTATTATGGAAGGTGTAAACAATACAATCCAGGGACATCCCCTGGGCGGGATGTTAATTGAAATGGAGGGTAATGGATATGTAAGGTCAGGTTTAGTTAGGAAACCCGATTTAGCTCATAAGCGAAGTACGCGAAGGAAAAGGTAACGGTCTGGGAAATTATAGGAAACCTGATGACCCTGAAGGTGCTGCACGGTTTCAGAACGAACGAACCAGCGAAAGAAAGGAAGATACGCTACAGTAATAAACGCATTATGTGCACCGATGGAGTGAGGCGACCACTGTCCTTTTTCATCTTCTTTCTCTTCTTTCAATTCGGTTGCTTCCAGATTGGCTTTACCGTGTCGAGCCTCGGAAGAGGTTGATTGGAGCGTTTGAAGATTGGCGGGTGTGTCGGGCTGAGCCGTTTCACAGAAACCAGCGACGGTAAGGGATGAATAGCGGAGAGCATCCTTAAACGTTGCCGCATATAAGGAGCTACATCCTGTCCACAGGAGAAAACAAAGCGATATGAAAAATCGAATCTTCATCCTCGTTGGTTAAAATCATACCGGCTTACGTGTTAGTAGGTAACCGGTCAATTTTAGGCTATTCAGTCATTTTACTCGTTGTAATGAGATACCGATCAGGCATTTTACGAAGCTGGAGATGCAGGAAGCAGTTCGGAAGTTTCGATCGAAAGTCTATCCTAGTGGGCTATACATCAGAGATACTGAGAAATACCGTCTGCTTGGTTGACCAAAATTAGATTCATTTAAGAAATAAGACCCTGCATTTTGTATTAAAAAGGGCTTAAAATCCCCTTTAAGCCTATTTTTTAGTTTATACAGAAGAATGAATTGACTTTTTCCAATATTTACTAGGTTTTAGTAAGATTTGAGCAAATGACAGAGCTTCGCTAACGTACCTCCCTAAGCGGATGTAAAGGGTTACTCAATGATTAGCGTAGGGTGAGTAAAAGCTCAGATAGCTACCTGACCACCTGAGCTTTTTGTTCAAGACAACGAAAGCGTACGATTCACCTGGATTTCTTCAATAAAGTATTCATCGTGCGAAATCACGAGTAAGGAACCCTGGAAATCTTTCACGGCCCGCGTGAAAATCTGTTGACTGGTTAAGTCCAGATTATTCGTGGGCTCGTCCAGTAACAGCAAATCCGGTCGGTTTTGGCTAACCTGCAAACAGCAGAGGGCCAGTTTCATTTTCTCCCCGCCACTCAAGCTATCACACGTACGATCCCAACTTTCCCGCGGCAACTGATGCTGGTGTAGGAGATTTTTCAACGCATGTTCCAGTAATTGTTGGTTGTTGAACTGTTGGACCTGCTCAAAAACCGTCAGTTCACTGGCCAGGAATGAATATTCCTGATCAAGGTAGACGTACGAAAAATCCGCTTGCGTTACAGTTCCTTGGGAAGGTGTAAGCTGACCCGTTGCTAGCTTCAAAAGGGTCGTTTTACCCGATCCATTGGCCCCTTGAATTCGAATACGGTCGCCAGAACGAATCTGGAACTGTAAGGGCTCTGGCCAAAGACTGGAATCCCCCAAATGCTGGTTGAGATGTTGAGCTTCGATGAGCAGCTTTCCCTGGTGCAAATCAGAAGATTCCAGTACTAAATGTAAGGGCTGAACCTGATGCAATTGGGTACGTACCGAGCGAAGCTGACTGGATAAGTCCTGTAATTTTTCCTGATGAACCTCTTTGAGCTTGGCCGTGCTTTGTTCGGCCTGGATTTTTCGACTACCGGCAATGATGCGGGGCAATGCTTGTTTCTGCCCCTGAGCTTTACCCCGGCTTTCCTGTTTTTGGCGTTGCTCGGCTAGGTCACGAGCTTTCTGCTGAGCCTGTTTGAGGGATTTTTCATGTTCATCGGCCTGAGCTTTTAACGCTTCCCGCTGGATTTGTTTCTGTTCTTGGTAAAAATCATAATTTCCTCCGTATACCTCCAGATGGCCCTTGCCTAGTTCCAGAGTAGTATCCAACTGATTCAACAAAGCCCGATCGTGACTGACGATGAGTACGGTAGCTTTACTTTGACTAAGCCAATGGTACAACCGTTGACGGCTCGGACCATCTAGGTGGTTCGTCGGTTCGTCTAATAGCACAATACCGGGCGAATGCAGAAGCAGACCCGCCAGAAAAATCTTGGTTTTTTCACCGCCGCTTAGTCCTCCGAGGGTTTGCTCAAAATCGAGGGTTTTGATGTGCCAGGATTCAAAGGCCGCCTGAAGACGTTCTTCCAGTTCCCAGTCATCGGCCAGTGTTTCAAAATGTACTTCAGCTGCGTCGCCTGAAAGGATGGCCCGCAGGGCTTTCAGCTTTTCTGCGACGCCCAGTACTTCCGCGATGGTACATGAATCATATTGACCCAAATGCTGGGGTACGTAATAGGGTTTCTCGGAAAGTACTACTTCTCCCGGAGCGGCTTGCCGCTGGCCTGCAATGATTTGTAGTAAAGTAGATTTTCCTACGCCATTATTGCCGACGAGAGCGGCTTTTTCCCCGGTAGCCACTGAAAGACTGATCGAATCCAGTAGGGCGTCACCGTTGGCATGCACATAGGAAAGTGCGTTCACGATTATACTCATGAAGGTAAGGCTTAAAAAGATCAAAAGAATTGACGATCCGGGCCCGACTGGGGGCGGAAACGTTGGGTAGGGATGACTCGATTACGGCCTAAGAAGAAAAACGATGAATCACATAAGGGCTAAGTAAGAACCCACTACCAGGGCGTAGGGGTGAATTGGACTACTATCTAAACTTCGTGAGAGAGAAGTGATAAAAGGGGAGTACCCGTCCGAATTACTTAACTATAACATGGAAATAATTTTTAAGATGCGGCAAAGATAGGTATGAGCATTGAATGAATGCAAAAGATACGCGTAGAAAAATTAGGGGCTGGATTTTAATCCGTTCCGCTAGCCATGATTGAAATCCGTGAATGCAAAACTCTTTCGTTCATTCAAGGTTTATTAAGCAAATCGTTTAAGGGATCCTTAAATACGTTTTATCCTTTAGATCTTCCCGCCAATGGCTAAACAGAACTCGGAATATAGTACCCAGCTCGATTTATTAACAGATTATCTCTTTGCTAATCGGGAAACTATTTTGAACGCTTGGCGGATGCGGTGTGCTAGCGATCCGGCTTCACCTACGCATACTAACTTCTCGCGGGAAGAATTTAACGATCAAATTCCCAGTCTGCTTAACTATCTCTCGCAACGCATCAAAGGCGAGACAAAAAACAACAACGTTCTTGAGTTTTCCGAAGAGCACGGGCTTCATCGCTGGCAAAGTGGATACTCACTTAGTGAATTGTCGCGGGAATTGAGTCATTTATATGAAGTCATTCAGGAGCGATTCCAAGCCTTTCTGGACCAGTATCCGGATACGCAAGTACACGTAATGACTCATGCTCATCGCCAGCTTCTTCAGTTAGCTAAAGATTTAAATCTGGGAAGCATTTTGTACTTTGATCAGCTTCGCCAAACGGCCGCCGCTGAACAGGTACGAACCTTGGAAAATGCCCTGAAAAACCTGGAGGAAATTACGAAACAACGGGGGGAACACCTGCGGCAGGTTTCGCATGATTTACGCGGTAATCTGGGACTAATTTCGGGAGCTACGGCTTCCTTACAGCTGCCCAAAAAGGAGTCGGATCGGCAAAAGTTTCTGGAAATGCTGGCAAAAAATATTCGGGCGGCCGAAGATATGCTTACGCAGCTGATGAATTATGCTCGCTTGGAAGCGGGTCAAGAAGTAATTGAGAGCCAGCCTTTCGATGCTAGTGAATTACTACAGAAAATCATTAAAAGGTTTGAAGGGCTGGCTAAAACCAAAAAGCTGAAGCTGAATGTCGATGGTCCACCGAAATTAGTAGTAGTGGGTGATCCCATGAAGGTAGAACGGATCATTCAAAACCTCTTACTCAATGCCCTCAAGTATACCGAGAAAGGATGGGTAAACGTCACCTGGGTACAGGAAACGGATTCCCGCTGGCAGGTAAGTGTGCAGGATACGGGTCCTGGGCTCAAAGAAGGAGTCGTGTCCCTCTTAGCTCAACAGTTACAACCTCACGTACACTCGACCAGCTCGCATAGCCAGGAAGAAATCCTGGACCCGGAGGTTCCCGCAACTCGGTTGAGTAACCAACAAAGCAGTGAAAGTAGTGGGGAAGGGATTGGGTTGTTTATCATCAAGCGTTTATGTGAGCTATTAAAAGCGAATATGGAAATTGAAACCAGCGAAAAAGGCACTCTGATTCGTATTCGTCTGTTAATCAATCAGAAACAGGAAAGTCATTCCTGAATCAGGAGTTTTGCTTGCGTACCACTCGTCGAAATCAATGGTTCTTATCTTACTAATAAATCATCCGCCTTTGATCCCTAAGGAGGCAGATATACGAATAGAAGAAGTCTGTACGTAATTGATCTCGCTCGCTAGGTAAGCGTGGGCAA